>CAJAFD010000291.1 GCA_903938935.1 uncultured Opitutia bacterium | reverse complement strand
GGCTGCTTCAGCAGTTCTAGCGCGGATTCGGATTTGGCCTCGCCGACGCCCAAATAATCAAACCAAGCCGCCAAAGCCTCGCCGCTGACGCCATGCTCACGGGCGAGTTGTGCGCGATCGTATCGAATCGTTTTTTCAGCCTGAGCCGCCGCGGCAAGCGCGCCCGCCGTCTGCGCGAAAATCACGGCCCGACGTTGAGCAAAATCTCGACTCACTGTGCGGACATCCCGCAGGAGCAAATCCGGACGACCCGGCGCGACAAAACGCGGTCGCTCCCAAATGACCGCATCCTGGGCGTTTCCGTCGCCCGCATCCGAAGTCACAAGATACAGCGTGACGTTGCCATCGTCATCAGCCGACGGGACTTTGAGCCGCAGCTCTTGCCTCGACGTCAAAGGCTCCACCGCTTCTTGCCACGACTTGGGTCCATCAACTTTGCCGATGTGACCCACGCTATTGAAACGCCACAGCGCCTGTTGCCACGACTCAATAACGCCAGTGATCGCAGCGATATCGGCCGCTTTGACCGAGCGCCAGCGCGCACGAATTTCATCCAACACCAACGACGATTCCTGCGATTCAAGCATCGTCCACAGCGAGGTGAGATATTTTGCACTGAGCCCGTGTTCGCGCGCGACCGCGTCGGCTGTCTTCACGCCCGCTTTAAGCGCGGCCTTTTCATCGAGTAAGGCGCCGAAGTAACGCGCCAGCGGGAGTCGGCCACCCGAGTTAGTTTCGACCATATTCCCCTGCAAATTTACTTTCGAGCTACCGCGCGCGTCGGTGTACGTCGCGTAAATCGCGCGGATTTTCGCCATTAAGGCATCGGTTTGATCGCGTCTCGTCGTTCCGGAGGAAAACTCGATTCCATCGGGCAACAGCATCGCGTGTTCGGCGATTTCTTTCGCCGCGTCGAGGTACTTGGTGACCAGTGAAGGCGACATTACGAGCGCCTGCCCCGTATTCATGAACCCTTCGCCCGCCGCTCCATCGATCGGAAATTCCTTCGCCGGATCCAGTGAATCGATTCCCGTTAGATCGCGGATCGTGTAGGTGTATTCAGCATTGGAAAGGCGCCGCAAAACGACTGGCCCCGGATCACCGGCGCGCTCCCGCGCAAGAGTCTTGAGCGTTTGATCAATCCAGCCCGTGAGGCGGAGGAGCTCGGGTTCCTTGAGCTGAGGTTTATCGGCTGGCGGCATCTCCTCATTGGCGAGTTGCTCCGCGACTTTTTTCCAAACCAACGGATGCCGTTTTACGTCGGCTAATGTAGCAAACTGTTCGAGATCGAGTTCCCCTTTTTGTCTCTCTGTCGAGTGGCACGACAGACAATACTCTTTGATCATCGGCCGAACCTGCGTGTCGAAGATATCGCTAGAAAATCCACCCAGAACTTTATCCGCATCAGCCGCCGACAGGCACGGCGCCGTGATTCCGACCGCCAGCAAAAAACTCAAAACACGGGGTAAAAACATGAGTAACTCGGCCAAGCTAGAGACGCGTTCCTGAGAAAGAAAATCAGAATCCCCTCGTATATTCATTCATTTCGTCTCTTTGCGCTATCGCCTTCCGCGCTCAAATCTACACGGTCAGGGCAACCCCTACCCTATGAAGCTACCCCTGCTTTGGTTGTTGTTTGTCGTCACCATCGCCTTGCCCACCGCGCTGAAGGCCGCGGAGCGAGGTTACACGATTGCGGTGATTCCGATGGGCACCACGCACGAATATTGGAAATTAATTCACGCCGGCGCGCTCAAAGCGCAGGCGGAGTTCCAGAAAAACGGCGTCGCCGTTGAAATCATCTGGAAAGGCCCGCTCCGCGAAGACGATCGCGACCAGCAAGTCCAAGTCGTGGAAAATTTCATCGGCCGCCGCGTGAGCGGTATCGTGCTGGCACCGCTGGATGCGCATGCACTCGTCGCCCCCGTAGAGCAAGCGGCGCGCGCGGGCATTCCCGTCGCCATCGTCGATTCCGGGTTAAACTCGACCGCTCCGATCAGCGTCATCTCGACGGATAATCGCGCCGGTGGCCGACTCGCGGCGCGTCGGTTGGGCACGCTGTTAAACGGGAAAGGCAACGTCATCTTGCTGCGCGTCCAAGTCGGCGCGGCCAGCGCCGAGCAGCGCGAGGAGGGTTTTCTCTCCGAACTCGCAGCCCGTTTTCCCGACATCAAGGTTCTCTCCTCCAACCAACACGGCGGCGCCACCCGCGACACGGCGTTGGCGGCTGCACAAAATCTCCTCAACCGCTACCGCACCCAAGTCGACGGCATCTTCACGCCCAACGAATCCACTACGGCCGGAATGCTGATCGCGCTCAATAATATCGGCCTCGGTGGCGGCAAGGTGCGACTCATCGGTTTCGCCAACAGCCAAAAATTCGTCGAGGCCCTCCAACACCAAGACCTGCAAGGGCTCATCCTCCAAGATCCCGTCAAAATGGGCTACCTCGGCGTCAAAACCATCGTCGAATCGTTGCAGGGTAAAAAAATTTCACCTGCCGTCGACACCGGCGTCGTGCTCGCCACGGCCGAAAACCTCAAAGACCCGACCGTCGCCGCGTTACTCCCATCTCCTTGAGCCCGGATTCTTCTAGGCTTCCCGACTCCCATTTTTTGGTTTTCAACCTAAGTTCCCAATCCCCTATGAACTCCCCCACGCAGCCCCTGCCGCACCACCGCATCTCGCCGCAAGACGTCGAAAACTACCACCGCGAAGGTTATCACGTCTTTCGCCAACCAGTTTTCCCCGAGGCCAAATTTCTCGGCCTCAAAAACTGCTTCGAAAACATTCTGAACAACCTCAGCGCCGACGTCCGCCCCGAATCCATGGACGTCCCCCACTTCCAGCATCCGGAGCTTTTCGAATGGTTGTTTGCCGACGAGATCATGAACCTCGTCGAGCCCATCATCGGCCCAGACATCGCGCTCTTTGCCAGCCACTTCATCTGCAAACCCAAGGGCAACGGCAAACGCGTCCCGTGGCATGAGGATTCGCATTATTGGCAGACGATGATCAAGCCCATGGAAGTCGTGACCGTGTGGCTCGCGATCGACCCTTCCTCCACTGAAAACGGCTGCATGCGCGTCCTTCCCCGCACGCACTCCAGCGGCAAAATGGGTTTCTCCGATTATGACGATCTCAAGCCCGGTGAAGCCGTCTTCAACGACGAGATCAAATCTTCCCAACGCGACATGTCCCACGTGGTCCCCATCGAGCTCGACGCCAACCAATGCAGCCTCCACGACGGCCGCATCATCCACGGCAGCGAACCGAATCTCAGCACCAAACGCCGCTGCGGCTACACGATGCGCTATGTGAGCACCCGCACTCGCGCCAACCACGAGCAAATCGGCTCCTGGCATCACATGTACCTCGCCCGCGGCCGAGATCACGCCGGTAACGTCTACGGCGACCCGTCCCGAGCCTACGAAGAACTCGCCCGCTTCCGCACCAAACACGGCAAAAACGGCCATTGATCGAACTGCCGCGGCCCTCACGACCCTGAGGGCCGCGCATCACCGGTGATAATTTAACCGGCTTCAAAGCATTCGCCAACTCGCGTAACGCGCTGCAATGGTGGACCTTACTGGACTCGAACCAGTGACCTTTTCGATGTCAACGAAACGCTCTAACCAACTGAGCTAAAGGTCCCCAAAAAGCAGAAAGGGGAATAACGCGAGTCACGCCCCTGAGGGCAAGAAAAATTCTGCACGCGCCGCGATTACATCCCGCGCGATCTGCGCCTGCAATTCCGCCAACCCGGCAAATTTCATCTCCGCGCGCAGGAAACGCCGCCACTCGACCGTGATTTCATCGCCTTCTACATAAGGACATTCCCCGAATACATGCGTCTCCAAGCGAGGCTCCGTCGCCTGCTCCACCGTCGGGCGTAAACCGTAATTCGCCACCCCACTCAGCGCGGCCGACGACTTGCTCCCCAACACGCTCACCGCGTACACGCCAAACTTCGGCCGTAATCCCGGCGACCACGCTACGTTGAGCGTGGGAAAACCGATCGTACGACCCAGCCGTTTCCCGGCAGTGATCACACCGCGCGCCGCATACGTATGGCCGAACAAACGATTCGCGCTCACGACGTCACCCGCCGCCAAGAGCGTGCGGATACGCGTACTACTGATGGGCTCCCCATCGAGATTAACGCGCGGCGCGCTGAAAACACCGATTTCGAGTCGCCGTCCTTCCGCGATCAAGAGCGTCACATCGCCGCGCCGGCCCTGACCGAAACGCCAGTTTTCGCCAACGTACACCGCGGCCAACAGCGGTAGATGATTCCGTAGATGAGGCAAAAATGCCTCCGCCGCGATCTTCGCGTAGTTCGGCGTGAACGGCTCGACGCTCAACACCTCGACCCCGAGTTGCCGCAACCACGCTGCTTTCGTCGCCACGTCCATGATCAAGGGCGTGGCATTATCCGGCCGAAACAACACACTCGGATGGGGCGCAAACGTCAGCACCGCCGCGATCCCGCCGCTGCGCCGGGCCGATTGCACGGCCGCCTCAATCACGCTGCGGTGCCCGAGGTGCACGCCATCAAACATCCCGATCGCAAGGTGCACCGGTCGCGGCGGAAGCGACGCATGGGCGAGGCCGGCGAACTGCACCAAGGGGTTCACAACGCAATACTCGGCACCACGTCGCGCGGATGCAGCAAATGTTTTTCCAACTCAGGCAACGTAAGCGCGTTGATCTGATCGAGCGTAAGGGCACGTTCGAGCGTGAGCTTGTCGGTCGCCGTGCGGCGCAACGCGGAAAGATGGCCGCCGCAGCCGAGTTTTTCCCCGAGATCGTGCGCGAGCGTACGCACGTAGGTGCCTTTCGTGCAGCGCACGCGGAAATCAATTTCGGGCAGCGCGAAACGCGTGATCTCCCAACTCATCACGCGGATGAAGCGCGGTTCGCGGACGACTTCCTCGCCCTTGCGCGCCAATTTATAGAGAGGCACGCCGTCGATCTTGATCGCGGAAAACATCGGCGGCATCTGGTACTGGTCGCCCAACATCGTCTTGATGACCGCGGCCACGTCGGCCTCGGTCAACGCCGGGACAGGCCGCGTCGCGAGCACTTCGCCATCGGCATCTTGCGAATTCGTGGTCACGCCGAGCTTGATCGTGCCGGTGTATTCTTTGTCGAGACTGATGAGATACTGCGAAACGGCGGTCGCTTTACCGACCAGCACCACGAGGAGCCCCGTCGCCATCGGATCGAGCGTGCCCGCGTGTCCGATGCGTTTCATGCGGAGCTTGCCGCGCAGGCGCGCGATCACGTCGTGCGAGGTATGATCGGACGGCTTGTCCACCAGCAAAATGCCGTCGAGTTCTTTGGCGGGCACGAGCATGATTTAGGTTTCCTTGGTAGCTGTGGCGACGACGCGAATCTGTTCACGGAGCAAATCGAGCAGACGCGTGTGAAATTCTTTCGTATCCATTTTGATACTCAATCCCGCCGCGCACGCGTGGCCTCCGCCCTGAAACGCCGCGGCGATACGATCCATCCGATAAGCCGCGTCTTTCGCGCGCAGACTGGCTTTCACCACGCCTTCGGGCCGCTCTTCGATCAACACGCCAATATCGACGCCTTCGATACTCCGCGCGTAATCGACCATGCCCTCGGTATCTTCACCCGAGGTTCCCGTTTCGGCAAAAATCCCCGCCGGCAAACGCCCGATGCAAACGCGTCCCTCGCACTCCACGCGCAAAGACGCCAAGAACAGCTGCAAGAGCTGCAACTTGCCCGCCGTTTCCCGCTCGTAAAGTTCGTAGCCCACGACGGCCGGAGAAGCGCCGCGCTCGACCAATTCGCCCGCGAGCAAGAAGCAGCGGTGCGAGGTCGCCGGAAACCGAAATTGTCCCGTATCGGTCACGATGCCCGTGTACAACGCCTGCGCCGTCAGCGCGTCGATCGGTAAACCCGCATCGAGAAACATGCCCGCGAGAATTTCGCAGGTCGCAGCCGCGCCCGCGTCGATGAGATTGAGCGTCGCAAAACCACCGTTGGAAAGATGATGATCCACGCACGCCGCGGGTACCGCGTAATGCGCTTTTAAACGTTCGCCTGCGCGCGCGTGATCGGCGCAATCGACATAGATCGCCGCGCGACGTTCGTCGCGCGCGAGCACGTCATCGGTGCGGTAAAACGTCAGACCTTGGGTCAAAAAGGTGAGGCGCCGCGGCACCGGATCGGCGTTCACGCAGATGACATCGTGACCCGCCGCAGCGAGCACGCGCGCGAGGGCGACTTGGGAGCCGATGCAATCGCCGTCGGGCCGCGCGTGGCCGATGATCGCGATGGGGCGGCCGGCCAACTCAGTTCTCAGCCGGCCAAAAGCCTCCGCTAGGACTGGAAAATACTTCGCCACGTTTAGGAGGCGGGCGGCGTTGGCTGAGGTACCGGAACGGCCGGCGCAGGCGGTTCCGCCAACGAGGGGTTTGCGCGCACCATGTCGTCGAGCATCTGGAGGACGCGAGCGCTGCGCGGCGTTGTCTCGTCGATCGCGTAGGACAGCTTGGGCAGAAATTTGAGCGTGATGCGGCGGGCGAGTTCTTCGCGGATGTCGCGCGCTTTGCGGCGCAACCAAGCCATCTGGCGAATGATTTCGTCGTCGTCGTTGGCGAGAATCGCCACGAAGACTTTGCCGTCGCGCAGGTCGGTCGCGATGCGGACTTCCGTCACGGTGATCGCGACGGCTTCATGCTGATAATGCTTCCGCAAAATATCGTTCAGCTCACGGTGAATGAGCTCGTTGATGCGGACGGTACGGTTACTCACGGCGTTTACAGGACCTGGTCGACGAGGAGGGAGCGGAACAGCGGAATGGATCTAAAAACATCGCCCGCACGAGGCGGGCGATGAAACTCAGAGCGCGGCGCGGACTTTTTGGACTTCGAAGCATTCAATGAGGTCGCCCTTTTGGTAACCGTTGAAGTCATCGAGTTTGATACCGCATTCGAGGCCAGCGCGGACTTCGTTGGCGTCGTCTTTGAAACGTTTGAGCGTGCCGATCTTACCCTCGTGGAGGATTTCTTTGCCCCGGCGGACGCGAGCGGAGGCGTTGCGGTTGATCTTGCCTTCGGTGACGAGACAGCCGGCGACGAAGCCCTTCGCCAGCGGGAAGGTGGCGCGCACTTCGGCGACGCCCGTTTTGGTTTCCTTGAGATCGGGGTCGAGCAGGTCGGCCATCATCTCGCGGACTTTATCACCGAGTTCGTAAATGATCGCATACGTCTCGATGCGCACGCTGTGATGCTTCGCGAGCGGGGTCACACCGTTCTCGAGCTTGGTGTTGAAACCGAGGATGACGGAGCCGGCGGCACCGGCCATGAGCACATCGTTTTTGGTAATGATGCCGACGTCAGTGGAAACGATTTCGAGGGAAACTTTGGCGCTCTTGATGCCTTCGAGGATGTTGCGCACGGCTTCGGTCGAGCCGAAGACGTCGGTCTTGATGATAACCTTGAGGGTCTTCTGCTGCGTGGCCGCGATGTTCGCAAAGAGGGTATCGACGGAAACTTCCTTGGGCGCAGAGTCGGCCGTGGTCGTGATTTTCTTGAGGCGATACTGTTCTTCTTCGGCGAGTTTTTCGGCTTCGCGGGCATTTTTCACGACCTTGAAGGTGGCGCCACTGTCGGGCGTGCCGTTCCAACCGATGACGCGCGCGGGAGTCGAGGGAGGCGCTTCTTTGAGCGGACGGCCTTGATCGTCGAACATGGCGCGCACTTTGGCCCAGTTCGGTCCGCAGACGATCGAATCGCCGACGCGCAAGGTGCCGCGTTGGACGATGACGGTAGCGAGAGGTCCGCGACCGACGTCGACTTGAGATTCAATGATGACGCCCGTGGCATCGGCCTTGGGATTGGCCTTAAGTTCGAGTACATCGGCCTGCAAGAGGATCATCTCGAGCAGCTCGTTGATGCCGGTGCCTTTCATCGCGGAAACAGGCACGGTCACGGTGTCGCCACCCCAGTCTTCGGGGGCGATGTTGCGCTGCTGCATCTGGTTTTTGACCTGATCCAAGTTGGCGCCTTTGACGTCCATCTTGTTTACGGCGACCAAGAGTGCGAATTTCTCCGGGTGAAGTTGCTTTTCGTTGAGCGCAATTTTCAGGGCCTCATCGGTCTGGGGCATGAAACCGTCGTCGGCGGCGACGACCAAAATCGCAACGTCGGTCGCGCTGGCGCCACGCGAACGCATTTTGGTGAACGCGGCGTGGCCGGGCGTATCGAGAAACGTGATCTTGCGGCCGTTGAAATCGATCTGGTAGGCGCCGATGTGCTGCGTGATGCCGCCGGCTTCGCCTTTGGCGACATCGGCCTTGCGGATGGCGTCGAGAAGCGAGGTTTTGCCGTGGTCGACGTGGCCCAAAATACACACCACGGGAGGACGAATGACTAAATCCTTGGTGTCGTCTTCAACGACGAGTTTCTTCTCTTTCTTTTCTTTCTGAGCCTGCGCAGCAGCGGGATCACCGCGGTGTTTTACTTCGAGGAGAAAACCGTGTTTCTCGGCGAGCTTGGCCGCAACGGCTTCGTCGAGCGACTGCGTGATGGCGGCGAAAATGCCCATCTGCATCAACTCGGAAATCAACTGAAACGGACGCATCCCCAGAGCCGTGGCGAAATCGCGTACGATCACCGGCGGCTTCATGCTGATCAACTTCACATCACCCACTTGCGTGACGGTGACGGACGCGGAAGAAGCGGCCGTGGTGGTAGGAGCCGAAACTGCGCCGGGCATCGGCGGAGCCTTTAAAGGTGAAGCACCCGGACGTGCCGGCAAGGTCGGCAACGCGACGGGCGCCTTGCTCACGACGACTGCGGCGGGCGCGGCAACCGGAGTTGGCGCGGACGCAGCGACCACCGGAGCGGGACTCGCTACAGGCGGACGAACCAACGGCGGCGCAACCTTCGGGGCTGGAGCCGCGACCACCGGCGCTACCGGACGTAGCCCAGGGACCGCGACGGGCGCGGGCGCACTGCGAGGCGGCAAAGCGGGAGGCACGCTCGGCGCTTTCGCCGTGGGCGCGGGCATCGTAACCGGCGGGGGCGTGGAAGCTGGACGCGGCGGAAGAGGCGCCGGCGCTTTCGCGGCGGACACCGGTGCAGCCGCGGGTGCGGGCACGGGCGCGGCGGGAGCTGCTGGAGCCGCCGGCGCAGGCTTCAAGGCGGCCGCTTTGGCTTGGGCCGCGACTTCTTTTTCTCGAGCGACATCCTGCGTGCTCTTCACGAACACACCCGCTGGGATTTTTACTTTGGAAGCTTCCGGGGCTGCCGCCACGACGGGCGCAACGGGCTCGGGGGCGGCCACGGGCGCAACCTTGGCGCCAAATTCTTTTTCGATTTCGTCGAAGTAGATTTTACTGACGGTGCTCGAGACCGACTTGGTATCCGCCGACACGTAGCCGCGCTCCTTGAGCCAAGCGAGGAGTGACTTGGGCTCTTGGTTATATTGCTTCGCGATTTCGTGGATACGGGTGCTCATTCAGTGCGGCGTCGGATAGATTAAAAAATAAAACTACGGCTTAGCTGGAAACGCGGGCGATAACACCTTGCGCTTCTTCTTCGGTGAAGCCGGCGCCGACGAGATCCTCCGCGGCGACACCTTCGAAGGCGGCCGGCGAATTGATACCCATGTCAACGAGACGGCCCGCGATCGCGGGATCGAACTCAAAAGTCTTCACCAACATATTGACGGCCGTCTCGCGTGGATTGTCGCCGGCGGCGCGGAACTCTTCAATATCGAGGCGCCAGCCGATTAAGCGCGAAGTGAGACGCGCGTTCTGGCCCTTACGACCGATCGCGATCGCGAGATCTTCCGTGGCCACCTTAAGGAGGACGCGGTGAGATTTTTCATCAATGATGATCTCGCGCGGCACCGCAGGCTTGAAGGCCTCGATGATCATCTCGCGCGGATCCGCGTAATATTTTACAATATCGATTTTCTCACCGTTGAGCTCGCGCACGATCGTTTTGACGCGGGCACCACGCGCACCGACGCAGGCGCCCACGGGATCCACTTTAGAATCCGCGCTGGTGACGGCGATTTTGGTGCGGTAACCCGGCTCGCGGGCGAAGGCCTCGATCTTGACGGTGCCGTCGGCGATTTCGGTGACTTCGAGTTCGAATAAGCGGCGCACGAAGCGCGGGCTCGCGCGGCTGAGAATGATCTCGGGGCCGCGGGGCGTGCTCTCGATCTCGAGCAAAATACAACGGATCCGATCACCCGCTTGGTATTCCTCGCCGGGGACCTGTTCTTTGCCCGGCATGACCGCCTCAGCTTTGCCGAGGTCGATGTAAATATCGTTGCGCTCACGGCGGCGCACGGTGCCGGTGACGATGTTGCCGATCTGGTCTTTGAAGTCGTCGAAAATACGGTCCTTCTCGAATTGACGCAACCGCTGCATCACCGCTTGACGGGCCGTCTGCGCCGCGATGCGGCCGAGACTGGAAGGATCAACCTCGCGCTCAATCACGTCGCCGACTACAGCACCCGGTTTGAGGGCCTGGGCTTTTTCTACGTGGATGTCAGTCTTGGGGTTGCCGATGGAATCGACGACCTTCAGCACCGCCCAAGCGTGGAGCTGGCCGTTCTTAGGATTGATGTCGATCTTGAGCTCCTGACCGGAGTTGATGCCTTTCAAAGCGGCCGTCTTCAGCGCGTTCACGATCGTAGCGATCATGTCGGCACGCGGAATGCCCTTTTCCTTCTCCATGTATTCGAGGACGGACAGAATTTCGCTGCTCATAGTGTTGTTTTTATGGAAAAAAAAAGCGGGCCGCAGGGCCCACCTTTTCGCAAAGTGTGGTTGATTGAACCTCGGAACCTATCGGGCGCGCAGAAAGTTTGTCAAGCCCCGCGCCCCACGGACAGCGCCCGTTGAGCCTCATCTTGCCCCGCCCAAGCCAGCACACCCTGAGCAAGTCCATTCACCGCCGGTTGCGCCGCGGTCCCGCAGACACCAAGCGCACCTAATGATTCCAAGATCACCGGCGGTAAGTCGCCGGGATACCAATGATACCAACCGCCAAAAACGTCGATCTCTCCCGCCCCGTTTTCCGCCGCCCACAACGGCAGCAAGCCATCCACGATCAACGTCTCCAACCGAGAACCGCCCAAAGCATCGCCGCAAATTTCAGCACCGATTCGATCGCGCCAACCACCCAAATTCACCTCACGGCGCACGGCCCGAATTGGTGCCAGTGCTTCGATCCGCGGCCAACTCGTGCCCAAAGTCCGCCAGCGTTCCGGCCAATCGGGTCGCGCGCGCACCCAGTTTGAATATTGCCCGATCCGCGCCCGCGGCAGGTTCGCCGGTCGCACGCCTTGCCGGCTCCAGGCGCCCGCCTCGGCCGCCAGCAAGGTGTCCACGCTCACGCCGCCCGCCCACGCTGCCAGCGGAAACGCTCCGGCCAGCCGCAACATCGGCGTGCGATTAAAACGATAGCCCAAAATGTCCAACGCCGTCTGGTGGCACGCCGCCGCCCAGCCGAG
>CAJAFD010000290.1 GCA_903938935.1 uncultured Opitutia bacterium | reverse complement strand
TTCATCTTGGCCTCTTCGGGCTTCAGATCGGCTTTGCCGCCATTGATCGTGTAGAGGCTGTTGGCCGGGATCGCGGTGTTGGTGGCCGGGTCCACGAGATCGACGCCCGCGTAGATGGATTCGTAGGACGGGTCGAACTGTTGCTTGAAGGTCGGCACGCGGAAACCGGTGCTATAAGAGCCGCGGAAGAGCACTTGCTCGATCGGGTTATAGCGGAGGGTGTACTTCGGATTGGTGGTGGCGCCGAAGCCGGTGTAGTCGTCGCGACGCGCGGCGAGGTTGAGGTCGAGGGTCTTCAAGAGCGGGATTTGGAGCTCGGCGAAGAACGCGTAGATGTCGCGGCTGAGCGTGCCAGCGGTGGCGAGACCGTTGTCGAAGGGCGCATTGAAGATGAGCGAGTCGACGCTGCTGACGTTGCTGCGCGGGTCGCCGGCGAAGTAGTATTCTTCTTTGCGGTAATCAAAACCGAGGGCGCTGTAGATATTACCCGCGGGGAGTTTGAAGACCGGACCAGAGGTGGTGAAGTCGGTCGTGGTGGTGGTGAACGTGCCGCCGTAGAGCTCGACGCCCGAGGCGGACGCGGCCTTGAGACCGTCCATCGCGGCTTGCGATTGATTATAGGAGAACGGGCTGAGCACGCCGGTGGTGATCAACTTCGCGAACGGCACGGTGTAGTAATAACCGTTCAGGAGTTTCGATTTACCCTGGCTCTTGGCCTGGGCGAGGCCGGCGCGGTATTCCCACTCGGAGAAGAACGCGAAGGGCAACGGGAGCGGACCTTCGAGACCGACGAGGTAACGACTGGTGTCGGTGATGGTGCGCAGCTCGCGGTTACCGGCGGGCAAAGAACGCCAGCGGAAGCCGAGCGGGAGGCCGCGGTTGGACTCGAGGGCAGGGAAGTAGGCGACGAGGGAGTTGAAGACGCGGTTATAATCGGCGCCGGTGCTGGGGTAAGCCATGCCGGAGAGCGGATTGGGGACCACGGTACCGTTGAGGGTCGTGGTGGTGGTCTGGGCGCCGGCGGCGGACAAACCGGCGGTGCTCCATTGATTGGGCGAGAAGCTCTTGGAAGAGTCGGAACGACCGATGACCGCTTCGGCGGTGAGGAGATGGGCGCCCAATTTATAGGAACCACGGCTGACAAAGTTGGTGTTCTTCACGGGCTGTTGGAGAACGGCGGCGCGGCCGGTGTCCCAAGCGGAGCCGTATTTACCACTGCCGCTGGCGGAGGTGGCGCCCCAGAGGATTTCTTCGTAGGGGCCCATGCCATCGAAGCCGGTGTAGCCGCCGGAGTAGGTGGGTAGGTCGACGATGTTGATACCGTTGACGCGCACGGCGGGATTGGCCGGGTCGACCGGGTTGGCGGTGCTCAGGCCGAGGGCCGTGGGCAAGTTGGCGACGGTGAAGAGCGTGGCGATCGGGGTGCCGCGGGTGTCGGGCGAGATACCGCGCTTGGGTTGGAACGTATTGACGAAGTCACGTTGGTCGCCGTTGAGGCGCTTGTGATCGGAAATGGCCAAGGAGGCCATGATGTTCCACTTGTCTTTGCTGAGATCGCCCCAGCCGCCGACGAGGGAATAGCGGAAAATGTTACCGCCGCCATCTTGGGTGACATCGGAAGAGGCGTTGCCCACGAGGCCGCGGAAATCGCGTTTCGTGATGAAATTGATCACGCCGCCGACGGCATCGGTGCCGTAGGTGGCGGAGGCGCCGTCCTTGAGGATTTCGACGCGCTCGATGGCGGCGAAAGGGATGGAGTTGAGGTCGACGACACCACCGTTGAGGCCGTGCGAAGCGACGCGGCGGCCGTTGAGGAGGATGAGCGTGGCGTTGGAGCCTTGGCCGCGAAGATTGGCGGAGGTGGCACCGTTATTGCCGCGCTGGGCGCCGGCGACGACGTCGGCGTTGGAAGCGAGGTTATCGAGACCGTTGCCGTTGATGTTGAGTTGGGAGACCATCTGCTCGGCGCTGGCGATGCCGGCCTGCTCGAGTTCCAGATGCGTGATGACTTCCATGGGCAGGGCGCCCTCGTTGGGGATGCCTTTGATCATCGAGCCGGTGATGACGAATTTCTCGAGCTTCTGAGGGGCGTCAGAATTCGTTGCGACGGTCGTGGTGACCTTTTGGGCCACGGCGACGGGTATCATACTGAGGGCAGCAATCATCGACAACAGGGTCGACGGGTTCCAGCGGTTGGTTCGGTTCATAGAAAAAGTGTTTGTGGTCGATTTGCGACTACCCCGCCTTATCGGGAGATTAAGAGGTTGAGAAAACATCTTAAACAGGAGCGTGAAGCAAGGAGAATGCCTAAGCCGACAATTGCTCCGCGCCATGAAAAGGACTTGCCCGCGTCACGCGCCGGCGCGTACTCAAGCCATCCCGCGACGGGCGACTCGTGTCGCTCGTCACCATCCCCCCAACAACGTCTGCCCCTCCGAGATTCCTTGTATGTCCCACACCACTCGTCGTGACTTCGCCAAACTCGCCCTCGCGGCGCTGCCCGCCGCCGGTTTGTTTTCCGTGTTGAACCGCGCGCAAGCCGCCGAAGTGGCCAAAGGCGCGCGCCCGAAGCCCAACTCCAAGGTCAACGGCGTCCAGATCGGCCTCAACGTCCCTTATAGCTTCGGCGGCCGCACCATGCCGGCCGATGAAATCATCAGCAACTGCGTGCTCCTCGGCGTGAACGCCCTCGAATTGCGCACCCAACCCGTCGAAGCCTTCCTCGGTTCGCCCGTCTCCGCTGTCGTCGCCGCGCGCGGCTCCGCCATCAACGCCAACGAAGCCAAAGCCAACGCTACTAAGCTCGAAGCCTGGCGCCTCAGCGTCTCGATGGATCGCGTCAAAGCCTTCCGCCAGCAATTTGACGCCGCCGGCATGCTCATCGAAATCGTGAAAGTGGATAACATTTTCCAGATGTCCGAGCCTGTCCTCGACTACCAATTCAATCTCGCCAAAGCCCTCGGCGCGCGCGCCATCTCGACCGAGATTTCCAAAGACCCGAAAGACATGGAACGCCTCGGCAAGTTTGCCGATAAACACCAACTCATGGTCGGCTACCACGGCCACGCCACGACCTCCGGCGAACACTACGAAGCTGTTTACGCCTCCGCCAAATTCAACGGCACCAACCTCGACATCGGCCACTACGTCGCCGGCGGCCACGGTTCCCCCGTCGACTTCATCAAGAAAAACCACGCGCGCATCTCGCACGTGCACATCAAAGATCGTAAATACGATCCCGCCACGAAGAACGGCCCCAACACGCCCTTCGGCGAAGGCGACACGCCCATCAAAGACGTGCTGCGCGTCATCCGCGACAATCACTACAACATTCAGGCCACGATCGAATTTGAATACAAAGTGCCCGCCAGCTCCGACCGCATGACCGAGCTCGCGCGCACCGTGAAGTATTGCCGCGACGCGCTCGCCTAAACGAGCCGCGCTCCTCTCAGCCTAGACCTGCGGCGTGATCCGCCGCGGGTGCTGGCCCCGCCGCGGCCCGTGCGAGGAAATTTGGCGTTGCGGGGAATTCCTGCATCGGCGTGTGAAACACTTCTGTCGTCGCCGGGGAAAGCGGCGGCACGATCCAATCCCACCGCGCCGAAACCGCGCGGCCCGCGCGCTCTTCGCGTTCGCAGAATTTCATGAACTCGGTCGAGGCTGTGTGATGATCGACGAGCTTCACGCCCTCGCGTTCAAACGAATGCAGCACCGCCGCGTTGAGCTCGATCAACGCGCGATCTTTCCAAAGCGTGCTGGGATGACTCCGGTCGAGCCCGAGTTTCTCGGCGATGATGGGCAGTTGATGATAACGCGTTTCATCGGCGAGATCGCGCGCGCCGATTTCTGTGCCCATGAACCAGCCGTTAAACGGCGCCGCGGGGAAATCCGTCCCCGCCGCGTGGAAAATCATGTCGCTGATCGCCGGCACCGCGTACCACCGCAACCCGAGCTGTTCGAACCACGGCAACGTCGGATGGCGTAATGGAACTTCCCGTACAAAACCCGCAGGCAACGAAAACAGTTTCGGCCGGCCGTCGCGGCCCGAGATGATCCACGGTAACAGATCGAAGCGACTCGGCGTGGCCGGAGTTTGCCAACCGAGCGCGAGGGCAAGCTCGGTGAGCGCGGCGTTTTTCGGATCGCCCAAAATGCCGCCGTCGCGCTGACGGTAGCCGGCGTACGCGCAGAGTTGTTGATTCCAGATGCGCGGGGCCGGACCGCCCGCGCGCTCGGGCGGGGCAAAGACCGTGAGGATGGAGCGGATCATGCCCTCGCCTTGGGCGAGCGTGAGGTGTTCGCGCAGGCTCTCGGCCAACGCATCGGCGGTGTCGAGGTGCCGATGGTCGCGCACGAGCAGACTTTTCCAATACAGCCGCCCGATGCAGCGGCTATGGTTGCGCCACGCGATGCGTCCGGCCCAAGTGAGTTCGTCGGTGAAGAGCGGTGCGGGTTGACCGGCGGCCAAGGCGGCGCGAACCGCCGCGAGGCGATCGGGCAGGGCAGCGGTCGGATGCTCCTCGGCGAGGAAGGCGAGTTCTGCTTCGACCGAGTGAACGGTGGCCGGCGGCGGCGGGGACGAAGTGATGGAATGGAAAGGACAGCCGGACATGAAAAATAAAGGAAGTTACGTTTCCGTGGTTACGTCCCGCAATCAATGCCAGATGCACGCGCGTAAGATTTGCTTAAAAACTCATCCGCGAATCATCGCGGGGTTGCTTGCCTCGCGGATGCCGCCCAACGTCTTGAATCTCCGATGAGCGATACGCCGAATCCGCCGCAGCCCTCCATTGAATCGCTTGATTCCGCGACGCTGCGCCTGCTCATGGAGCATCTGCCGGATCGTATCTATTTTAAAGATCTCCAGAGTAATTTTGTGCGCGTGAACCTCGCCCACGCGGAGTGGTTGGGCGTGGTCGATCCCGAAGAAGTCGTGGGCAAATCGGACCGCGATTATTTCTCGCCGAGCCACGCCGACAAAGCGTTTACCGAAGAGCAGGTGATCATCCGCACGGGTCAGCCCATCGTCGGTGCGGTGCAACACATCACGCGCCGCGACGGCGTGGAAGCGTGGGGCTCTACCACCAAGATGCCTTGGCGCGACGGCAACGGCCGCATCATCGGCACCTTCGGCGTCACGCGCAACGTCACCGCCGCGAAACTGGCCGAGGATAAACTCCTCGAGGAGCGCAATCTCCTCCGCACGATCATCGATCACCTGCCCAGCCGCATCTTTGTCAAAGACGCCGCCTCGCGTTACCTCATCAACAACAAAGCTCACCTGCGCGCCCTCGGCGTCGAGCATCAGGAAGAAGCGCGTGGCCGCACGACGTTGGACTTTTTCCCCGGCGAACGCGGCCGGCAGGCGATGGATGACGACCACAGCGTGTTGCAGACGGGCGTGCCGATTTTAAATCAGGAGAAATCGGATTTCGGTGCCGAAGATCACGTGCGTTGGTCGCTCACCAACAAAGTTCCTTTTCTGGGCCTGCGCGACAAAGTGATCGGCCTCGTCGGTATCAGCCACGACATTACCGACCGCAAGCGCATGGAAGAAGAATTGCGCCACCGCACCGAGGAAATGGAAGCCGATGTGCGCATGGCGCGCCAAGTGCAGGAAGTATTTTTCTCGGCGAATTATCCGGTGTTTCCGACCAACACGACGCCGGCGCGCAGCGCGTTGCGATTCGCGCATCGGTACGTGCCGGCCTCGACGCTGGGTGGGGATTTTTTCAACATCGTGCAGTTGTCGGACACCCGTTGCGGCGTGTTGGTGTGCGATGTGATGGGCCACGGCGTGCGCGCGGGCTTGTTGACGGCGCTGATTCGTGGCGTCGTGGGCGAAGTCGCGCCGCAGGCCAAAACCGCGGCGGAGGTTTTGGTGGAAATCAACCGTGCGCTCATGCCGATCGTGTTGCAGACGGGTCAGCCCGTCTTCGCGACGGCGTGTTATGCCATCATTGATACCGCTGAACGCACGCTCACTTACGGCAACGCGGGCCATCCGGCGCCGTTGATTTTACGCGCGGACTCCGGCGTGGTGGAATCGCTGTCCCTCGCCGATCCCGAGCCGGCGGCGGGTTTGATGGAAGGATTTGTTTACACGGATCGCCAGAGCGCGTTTGGGCCGGGCGATGTGTTTCTCGGTTACACCGACGGATTGTTCGAGGCGGCTAATCGCGACGGTGTGATTTACGGCGCGGAGCGCTTGAGCGCTTTTCTCGCGCGGCAACGCGGCGTGGCGGGCGCGACCTTGCTGGATGGCTTGGTCAACGACGTGGTCGCGTTCACCGGTGATGCGCACTTCGACGACGACATCTGTGCGCTCATCGTCGAAGCGGCGGAAGTTTCGCGCGGCGTTTAACGGCCGAGCAGGTGCTCGATCACGAGCTGATCGAGGTCTTGGTAATTGCGATCGGCGATGAGGGCGTCGGCCTGTTTCGTGGGATACGAACGGGCTTTCTCGACGAGGCGGAGAAATGTTTGGCGGGAGTTGTCGAGGTGCTTGAGGTAGTGCTCTTCGCGCGTGGTGCGGAACGGATGCACGTCGAAGGCGACGTATTCGCCGCGACTGCCGTAGCCATTGCGCTCGAGGGCGCGGATCTGGTTGAAGGCGACGCGGAGATTGGCGGAGCCGAAGGGTTTGTCTTGGTCGAATTTGAGGCCGTTTTGGTCGTTGAGGTGGAGCGACCAGAGTTTGCCGAAGGCCATGGCGAAATCGATTTCATCGGCGGGATCGAGGCCGGCGAGAATCGAGTGGGCGCTTTCGATGAGACAGCCGATGCGTTTCGGATCGCGCGTGAGTTGAGCGATGGCGAGGGCGTGGCCGATCGTGGGAATGTAGGCGTGATCCATCGGCTCGTTGGGTTTCGGCTCGATGCAGAGACGGGCTTTTTTGTCGTGAGCGAGCATCGCGTCGAGGGCGGCGACGAGGAGTTCGGTCGAGCGGGCGCCGGATTTGGATTCGCGCAGATAAGTGCCTTCCCGCGCGAGCCAGAGGACGATCAGGTCGGTGCCGAGCACGCGGGCGATGTCGAGCGTCTGCTTTGAGCGGTCGATGGCGTATTGGCGGTCAGCTTTGCGGTTAGAGGTATAGCCGCCGTCGATCGTCTGCGGTGCGAACCAGAGGCGCGGGGCAACCATCTCGGCGACGATGCCTTCGCCATCGAGACGTTTCTTGAGCTCCTTGGCTTCTTTGAGGACTTGCGCGGCGGACTTCGTGTCGATGTTGGGCACGGCGTCGTCGTCGTGAAACATCATCGCGTCGAAACCGAGTTTTTTGAGCGCGCTGAGTTTCCAATCGAAGGATTGGGCGGCGCGGGTTTCGGGGCCGTAGGGATCGCGGCCTTCGCTAAAATTCCAAGGGCCGGCGCAAAAACGATACGTGGGTTTGGGCATAAGGAAGTGTCAAACTACGGGGCGGAGGCGCGGGGCGGAAGGGAAAATCGCGAAATTGTGAGGCGCCTAAATGTATTTTCAGTGAGCCGGCGTGCTGCGAATTAACCGCAGAATGATAAGACGACCTTTGCGCGTGATTGCATTTATTCAGGAAAGTCCGCCATAAATTGCGGCGATCCTCCGCGGTTTTACTTTCTCCAACCGCGTTTTTATCCCGCCGCAGTTTTTTGATCTATAGATTTACCCCTATGAATACCCCAAAAGCATCCGATCTGTCCCGCCGCGATTTCGTGCGGCTCTCCTCCCTCACCGCTGGCGCCGCCGCTCTCGCGGCCGTCGGCACGCCGCGGTCGCTCGGCGCGGTCGCCGGCTCCGACACCATCCGCATCGGCATCATCGGTTGTGGTGGTCGCGGCAGCGATGCGGCGAAAAACGCCCTCGATTCCTCGCCCGGCGTCGAAGTCGTGGCGGTGGCCGATCTCTTCGAACGTCAGGCCGTGAAGGCCCGCGACCGTTTCAAAGTTTCGGCGGATAAAACGTTCTGGGGATTCGACGCCTACCAAAAGCTCCTCGCGACCGATGTTAACTACGTGATCCTCGCGACTCCGCCCGGTTTCCGCCCGAGCCATTTCGCGGCCGCGGTCGCAGCCAATAAACATATTTTCATCGAGAAGCCCGTCGCGGTCGATCCCACCGGTATCCGCTCCGTCATCGCCACCGCGAAGATCGCGACCGAGAAACGCCTTTCCGTCGTCGCCGGCACGCAGCGTCGCCATCAGGCCAGTTACATCGAGACGATGAAACGCATCCACGACGGCGAGATGGGTGAACTCACGGGCGGCCAATGCTACTGGAACGGAGACGGCATCTGGTTCCGCGCCAAGACCGACTGGGTGGCCGGCTTCAGCGACTTCGAGTGGCAATGCTGGAACTGGTACCACTGGGACTGGCTCAGCGGCGACCACATCGTCGAGCAACACATCCACAACATCGACGTCATGAACTGGGCCTTCGGTGGCCCGCCCGTGAAATTCTACGGCATGGGCGGTCGTCAAAATCGCGGCAACATCCCCGGCAACATCTGGGACCATTTCTCCGTCGAGATGGACTACGCCAACGGCGCCCGCGTCTCCAGCTCCTGCCGCCACGCCTCAAAGACCGCCACGCGTATCGGCGAGCGCGTGGTCGGCACCAAGGGCGTTGCGATCCCGAACAACGCCACGATCACCGGCGAAAAAAACTTCAAGTACGCCGGCCCCAACGTGAGCCCGATGGTCCAGGAACACGCCGATCTCATCGCCAGCATCCGCAGCAATACGCCCGTCAACGAAGCCGTGCGCGTCGCTGAAAGCACGCTCACCGCCATCGGCGCGCGCATCGCCGCTTATACCGGCCGCGAGATTTCTTGGAAATGGCTCATGGAAGGCTCGAAGCTCGATCTCTTCCCGCAAAATCCCGGACCCGGCCCCGGTATCTTCGGCCCCGTGCCGATCCCCGGCGTCACCCCGCTCGTTTAAATTTTCCTACGCCTCCGCTCCACGTCCTTCGTTTTATTTTTCTATGAAACTCCGCCTTTTCCTCACCGCCGCGCTCACGTGCGCGGCTACGTTGCTCCACGCCGCTGATCGTAAACTCATCATGATCGCCGGTCCGGTGAGTCATCCGCCGCTGATGCATGAATTCAAGGCCGGCTCCATGCTGCTCCAGAAACGCCTCGAGTCCGTCCCCGGCCTCAAGACCGTGCTCATCACCAACGGCTGGCCCACGAAACTCGTCGACGGCAAACGTGTGGACGACAACTCCGTCTTCGAAGGCGCTGACGCCGTGTTCATCTACTCCGACGGCGGCGCCAACCACCTCGCCGTCCAGAAAGACCGTCTCACCGTCCTTGGCGCGCTCGCTAAAAAAGGCGTTGGCATCGGCATGGCGCACTACGCCGTCGAAGTGCTCGCGGACAAAGGCGGTAGCGAATGGAAGGAGTGGATCGGCGGTTATTATGAGACGAAATTTTCCTGCAACCCGATTTGGGAACCCGATTTTGTTTCACTGCCCGAGCACCCGATGACGCGCGGCGTGAAACCGTTTCGCACGAAAGACGAATGGTATTTCAACATGCACTTCCGCGACGGCAAAGCCGGCGTGAAAGACATCCTCGTCGCCAAGCCCTCCGACGCCGTGCGCGACGGTCCGTACGTCAGCCCCAAAGGCCCCTACGCGCACATCCAAGCCGCCAAAGGCCGGCCCGAGACGATGATGTGGGCCGTCGAGCGCCCCGATGGCGGACGCGGTTTTGGTTTCACCGGCGGACATTTCCACCTCAACTGGCAAAACGACGATCAACGCCGCCTCATGCTCAACGCGCTCGTGTGGCTCGCCAAACTCGAAGTCCCCGCCGGCGGCATCAACTCCGCGCCCGTGAGCGACGTCGAAGCGATGCAGAATCTCGACGAGAAAAAAGTGAATAAGCCCAAACCCGCGCCCGCTCCCGCGGCGACGCAGTCTCCGGCGACGAAGACTCCTTAAGCCAGACGCTCATGGCAGCCGCAACGGTGACGGCGGGCGCAGCAGTCCCGCCGCACCTTCCGCGTGTTGCCTTCAATTTAACTCAGATTTCGGGCCGGCGCGTTTTGACAGCGGGACCGTCGTCGTCATCGTCTCGTCATGGCCAGTCCGACGTTTTTCATCACCCGCCGCGTGGAGTTTCATGAGACTGACGCCGCTGGGCTCATGCATTTTTCCAACTTCTACCGCTGGATGGAAGTGTGCGAACACGAGTGGTTCCGGGCACTCGATCTCGCCATGATGAGTACGACGACCGACGGCGTGCGACGCGGTTGGCCACGCCGCGAGGCCTCGTGCAGTTTTGTGCGACCGCTACGTTGTGGTGATCTCGTGCGCGTGACGGGCTCCGTGATCGAAGTGAAAAACGTGAGCGTCACTTACGAATTTATTTTTGAAAAAGACCGCGCCGGCAAATGGACCGAAGTTGCGCGAGGCCGCATGACGACCGTGCACGTGCGACAAGACGCCGAAGGCCGCATGGAAGCCGACCCGTTGCCCGCCAACGTCCGCGCGGCCTTTGGCGCGCCAGAAGTTTCCGCCTGAACGCGGGCCAGAATCAGCGATAAAGCAAAAACGCTTTGCGCCGCGCCTCGAACTCCGCGTGCCCGGAGCTCCAGCCGGCTTTGATCTCGGCGAACGATTTTCCGGCGATGATCGCGGCGAGCGTGGCGTCGTCGCCGAGCAGGCGCGCCATCGCTGCAGCTTGGAGTTTTTGCGGATAAATTTTCTGCAGCGTAATGGCGAGCGCGAGGCCGACATCGACGGCGTTGCAGCGCGTGCGATCGGAGAGGATGACGCGGACGCCGCCGCAGGGTTTATCGGCGTGTTTGAGCGAACGCGCGGGGCCGGGGTAAAGCGCGGGCCGCGGGGTAAACGTCACGGGTTCAAAGCGCACGCCGGCGAGTCCGGCTTGGTTGAGCTCAGCGGCGAGGCGCTCGCCGTCGATGAAAGGCGCGCCGATTTGTTCGAACGGTTTGAGCGTGCCGCGACCCATTGAAACCTCCGTGCTCTCGAGCAAACAAAGTCCGGGATATAACGTCGCGGCGGTGAGACTGCGCATTGAGGGCGAAGGGTTGATCCACGCGAGACCGGTTTGATCGAGCCAGAGATCGCGCGCCCAATTTTCGCAGCGCACGACGGTGAGATCGGCGCCGAAGTGGCGCTCGGCGTTGTACATTTGGGCGAGTTCGCCGAGCGTCATGCCGTGACGGACGGGCATCGGATGAAAGCCGACGAAGCTGGGCGCACGCGTCATGACGGGACCTTCGACGCCGACGCCGTTGATCGGATTCACGCGGTCGAGCACGATGAATTTTTTCTTGGCGAGGGCCGCCGCTTCGAGCGCGACGCCGAGGGTCGCGGAGTACGTGTAGAAACGCGCGCCGATGTCTTGAATATCGAAGACCAACGCATCGAGCTCGCGAAGCTGTTCGGCCTGGGGCGCATGGGCGCGCAGGACGGCGGCGGCGTAGGCTTCGGCGGATTGGCCGGCGGTGCGTGCCGGCGCGGCGCCGTAGAGACTGTGGATCGGGAGTTTTGTTTTCTCGTCGATGGAATCGCTCACGGTTTCGTCGGCGATGCCGCGGATGCCGTGCTCGGGGCTAAACAAGGCGACGAGTTTCACGTCTTTGGCCGCGTGGAGCAGATCGATGGTCGAGCGACCGTCGCGGTCGCGGCCGGTCTGGTTGGTGATGAGGCCGACGCGTAGCCCGCGGAGGCGGGCGAAATCTTCGCGCACGAGTACGTCGATGCCGTTGCGCACGGCGCCGGTGTCGCGGCCAACGGCTTCCGCGGCGAACGTGGCGAGCGTGCGGCGGAGCGGAGCGGTGTCGCCTTTGCCGTCGGGATGGACGCGGTTGGCGAGGAAGATCACGAAGGTCTTGGTGCCTGGGTCGATCCACACGCTGGTACCGGTGAAGCCGGTGTGACCGTAGGAGGCGCCAGCAGGAAACCAGCGGCCGCGCGGGCCGGAGAAGCTGGAATCAATATCCCAGCCGAGGCCGCGGCGGTTGGAGCCGTCGGTTTGCACGCGCGTCATTTCGGCGACGGAGGCCTCACTCAAAATGCGCACGCCATCGAGTTGGCCGCCGCCCAGAAGCATGCGGCTGAAACGCGCGAGATCCTCAGCAGTGGTGAACAATCCCGCGTGACCAGCGACTCCATCCATCGCGCGTGCGCTGGGATCGTGGACGACACCGCGCAACATCGAGCCGGCTGTGAGTTCGGTCGGCGCGACGCGCGCGTGCTTCGCGGCGGGCGGGAGAAATCCGGTGTCGCGGAGGCCGAGGGGTTGGAAAATTTCGCGTGCCGCGTAGGCGTCCAGGCGGAGCCCGCTAGCGATGCGGACGAGTTCGCCGAGGATGATGAAGTTGATGTCGCTATAAACGAAGGTGCTGCCCGGTAGGCTCCGGAGTTTTTCCGCGCAGGCGAGCGCGACACCGGTGTCGTAGCCGGACCAGGCGGGTTTCAAGTCAACGTCGGGTCGCAGGCCGGAGTGATGATTGAGCAATTGGCGGACCGTGACGGCGCCTTTGTCGTGGACGCCGAAGGCGGGCAGGTAACGCACGACGGGAGCGTCGAGCTCAAGGCGGCCACGCTCGACCAGTTGCATGATGGCGGTGGTCGTGGCGATGACCTTGGTGAGTGAAGCAGCGTCGTAGATCGTGTCGGCGCTGATCGGTTCGTGCGCGGAAGCGAGCGCACGCAGGCCGTAGGCGCGTTGGTAGGCTTGCCCGTCGTGCTCGAACCAGAGGACGCCACCGGGAATTTTTTTGGCGGCGATGGCCTCGGCCACAGCTTGGTCCATGGCAGCGATTTTTGCTGGAAGAAACGGCGCCGCGACGCAAAGCGCGGTCGTGCTCACAAGCAACAGCAGGGTGATGAGACGTCTGGGGTAGGAGCGCATCGGCACTAAGTCATAAGGATCTTTGGCGGCGGGGCGATAAAACTCCTCGCCAAACAAAATTCATTTTCCCGTGATGGCTCCACCCCATGAACGCCTATTTCAACTTTGGTGACTGGTTCGTGATTTTGCTGTATCTCGGCGGTATTATCGGCCTCGGAGTGTGGTTCGGCAAAGACCAGCGCAACACGCGCGACTATTTTCTCGGTAGCCGTAATATCCCTTGGTGGGGTATCGGCGTCTCGATCGTCGCGGCGGAGACGAGCGCGTTGACGATCATCGGTGTGCCGGCGATCGCGTACGGTTCGAATATTTTGTTCATCCAGATGATCGTCGGCTACGTGATCGCGCGGATCATTTTGGCGGTCGTGATGGTGCCGCACTACATGAAGGGTGAAATTTATTCGCCGTATCAACTCCTCGAACAGCATCTCGGTCGCGGGCCGCGCAGGCTGGCGGGTGGATTTTTTCTGTTTCTGGAAACGATGGCGGCGGGCGTACGCGTGTATGTGGCGTGCATTCCGATCCGGCTGCTGTTGGGTGAATCGGTGTGCAGTTTCGGCGGGCTCGTCGATCCGATCCTCGGTGCGATTCTGCTCTTTGTCGGCCTCTCGCTGCTCTACACGTACATTGGCGGCGTGAAGGCGGTGATCTGGACCGATGCCGTGCAATTTGGCCTGTTTCTCGCGGGCGGAGTGTTCGCGCTGTTTTATATTCCTACGTTGATCGACGGCGGTTGGGGCGCGGTGATGGCGCAAGCCGGTGCGGCGGGAAAACTGGCGTGGTTGAACACGTCGTTCACGTTTTCGGCGCCCTTCAATATCTGGATGGGCGTGATCGGCGGGACGGTGATGGTGCTCTCCACGCACGGCGC
>CAJAFD010000289.1 GCA_903938935.1 uncultured Opitutia bacterium | reverse complement strand
GACCACGCGGTGAATTGAAATAGTTCGAACGTATTGCCCAGCGGGCAGCCGCCGATGGCGCGTCCGCGTAGGCCGAGGCCGGCGAGTTGCAGACCATAGCCCGCGGCGATGAGCGCGTACACCCACACGCCGGACGGACGCCCGCGGCGCAACAGTGACCACGTACCGAGCAGAAAACCCGCGAAATAAAAACCGGCGGAGAGCCAGAGCCACTGGCGATCATTGAAGGCGGCGAGCATTATTTTTTTACGGTAGTCCGAGCTGCGGTCGGTGCAAGTGCGCGGATTATCGGCACGGATTAACGCTGAGGCGCCCAGCGGGCGAGGAAGGCGCAGTCCTTGGCGCGCCGGTTTCCTGGGGCGTGAGTAGCTGGCCGGCGGCGTCGAGCATGACGAGTAGGGCGATTACAGGTAGGCCTTCTTTGAGTGGATTGCCGTAGCGGAGATTGAGGTCGGCGTTGCGTTTGGTGCCGTTGCGCCAGTTGGAATCGATGAGGCCGAAGACGTGGTTTTCTTGTAGCCCGGCGGCGAAAGTCGAAGTGAACGTCAGCGTGGTAGCTACGACGAGAGGTAGGCCTCGAATTATCAGTTAATTAACCCGCGGGTATGAAGCGGCCGGAGCTTAATTTTTATGCGCGACCCAGAAACGGCACTCATCGGAGAAATCGCGGACGGCGCGAGATTCTTTGGCGACGACTTTGCGGAGCGCATCGTAGGTGTGAGTCCACCCGGTCGTGGCGAGATCAGCGAGGATTTCGGCGCGGTCTGGCAAGTGCATGAACGTGCGGCCCGTGCCGGCTTCTTCAAAGTAGCGGTCGCCAAATTCGAGCAGGCGCGGATCTTGTTCGCCGCGTTCCCAACGTAGGGCCTCAAGCCGCCAGAGGGCGCGTTCAACTTGGTTTTGTTCGCGATCGTGCGTTGTGAACAACAACGGTGCGCCCGGCCGGCAAAGTTCGTGCAACCCGCGCAGAGCCGCGCGGCGGTTTTCGCGACCCGGAATCTGCATGAGCCCGTTGAAGAGAAACAGGGCGCCGTCGTAGGCAGTGTCACCTAATAGGTGACACTTTTTGAGGGCGGTGGCGTCGGCGTGGACGAAGCGGATGGCGGCGGCGGCGCGTGCGGCGGCAAGGCTGCGGGCCTGGTCGAGGAGCTCGGTGGCGAAGTCGAAGGCGGTGAGATTTTGGTAGCCGGCGTCCCACAGGCCGAGGGTGGCGCGGCCGGCTCCGCAGCCGGCTTCAAGGAGCGGGGCGGCGGGATCGGTGAAGTAACGCTCGATGAGCGTGCGTTCCGAAGCCCACAGGCCGAGGTGGTGCGCGGCGCGAGCGTAGTGAATGACGGCGACAGGATCGTTGAAATCGTCGCGGACGGTGGCGGCAGTTATTTTTTGCGCAGCCACGTGGCGATGAACATGCCGTTGGCGTTGAGCTCGTGCGGGAGGAGCGCGAGTTCGGCGTGCGGGGAACCGAGCCCGGTGAGCGGGAGCGGCTCCAGCTCGGGGTGCGCGGCGCTAAAAGCGGCAGTGACGGCGGTGGTCTCGCTGCGGGTGAGGGTGCAGACGGAATACACGAGGCGGCCGCCGGGTTTGAGGGAGCCGGCGAGGTGGTTGAGCATCGCGAGCTGCGTGGCGGCGAGTTCGGTGACGTCGGCGGGGGTGGTGGTCCAACGCGCGTGGGGGTTGCGTTGCCAGGTGCCGATGCCGCTGCAGGGGGCGTCGAGGAGGATGCCGTCGAATTTGGTCTTGGTGGGGAGGCGGGCGGAACCGTCCCAGAAGGCGGTGCGGTAGTTGAAAAGTTTGGCGCGG
>CAJAFD010000288.1 GCA_903938935.1 uncultured Opitutia bacterium | reverse complement strand
GCCGATTATAACCGCGAGCGGCGGAAACACCGGCAAGATGTACGGGATCAATTTCGACTGCGACTTGGAGAAAAACAAAAACACGAAGCCCGCCCAAACCACCAGGAACCAGGCGTCGGCATTCACCTTCCGCTTCGCCCAACCACCCGCGAGCGCCTCACGCAAGGCCGCCGGCAGAAAACCCATCCAGGGGAAAAGTCCCAGAATCACGATCGGGATAAAATAGTACCACGGCTCGTAGCGCCCGTGCGTCGTCGTCGTAAAGCGCTCCCAATGTTCATGGATGAAATAAAACTGCGCCCACGTGTCGTTGCGTTGCGCCGCCAAGATATGCCACGGCGCCGCAATCGCCAAAAATAACGCGATGCCCGACGGCAGGTGCAGCGGCCGCAATCGCTTCCATTGATTAAAAATCAACAGCCACAAAAACATCACCGCGCCGGTCACGAGAAAACCGATCAAGCCCTTCGTCAGCGTCGCCAGCGCGGCGCTCGCGTAGAGTCCGTAAAACAGCCACCGCCGCCGCGCGCCCGGAGCCTCGCGTACGCCAAGAATAAAACAAAAAAGCGTCGCGCACATCAGCATCGAAACGGCCATGTCGAGAATCAGAATCCGCGAGAGCGCGAAAAATAACAGCGATGTGCCGAGCACCACCGCCGAAGCCAAGCCCACCGCGCGGCCCTGCCAACGCCGCGCCGCCGCATAGGTCAGCAACACGCCGCCGAGCCCGCTCAGCGCCGGCATCATGCGCACCGCCCATTCGTTAAACCCGAAAACCTGCAGGCACCCCGCCACCGCCCAATATAAGAGCGGCGGCTTTTCAAAATAGTTCACGCCATTGAGCCGCGGCGTGACATAGTCCGAGCTCGCGATCATCTCGCGCGGGATCGCCGCGTAACGTCCTTCGTCGGGATTGGAAAGTGGATGCCCGCCCAACAGCGCAAAATAAAGGGCGCCAAAACTGACCGCGAGTAGCAGCAAATCGCGCCGCCAAGATTGAGGTACAGCCGATGGAGCGGTGGGGTATGTTGGCATATTAGGGAGAACCTCGATTCAGAGCACGGGGACCACGCTGGCGATTTTTTTCGTGCGCCCGCGGCCGCTTCCTCGCCATATGACCCCATGGCTTCGGCGAAACCTTTCACTTTCATCTGCGGGCAGGACGATT
Source organism: uncultured Opitutia bacterium (assembly GCA_903938935.1). Lineage (GTDB taxonomy): Bacteria > Verrucomicrobiota > Verrucomicrobiia > Opitutales > Opitutaceae > Tous-C4FEB. The sequence goes on along the minus strand of CAJAFD010000288.1, from coordinate 3,311 downwards.
ACCTCGTCGGCCGGATGGGCGCGGAGCGTTTCGCCGCCCTCACCGCCGATCTCACCGACGAATTTGCCCGCGAGACCGTCAACGGCTTCGCCGCTAACATGAGCGAGGTCGAGTCCGCGCTGAACCGTTTCCGCGAGAGCGTGCAGACCGTGTCGATGTTTGGCGGCAAACGCGTCGTATGGCTCAAGGACGTCAATTTTTTGGCCGATAGCGTCACCGGGCGCGCCGAAGGCACGCTAAAACTGGTGGAGGATCTCCAAGAGCTCCTGACGAGCGTGAACCCCGAGGAAACTTCGATTTTGATCACCGCCTCGCCCGTGGATCGTCGCCGGGCCTTTCCGAAGTGGTGCGAAAAAAACGCCGACTTCGCGCTCGCGGGCGGCGATGGGGAAGACGCCGGCGAGGCCTTGGCCGGCGTCGCGCTCGCAGAAGCCCAAAGCCTCGGCGTCTCGTTTGCCCCCGGCGCCCTCGAGCTGCTCCTTCAAAAAGTCGGCGCCAATACCCGTCTCGTCGTCGAGGAAACCCGCAAACTCGCCGCGTACGCGCAACCCGCCGCGCCCGCCGCCGCACACGGTCCCGGCGCCAAAATCGAGGAAGCGCACGTCGCCGAGCTCACGCCCAACGTCGCGGCGGGTGATTTTTTTGAAGCGGCGGAAGCGTTTTTCAGCGGCGACCTGAAGTGGACGCTGAAAGCGCTGCACGGCCATTTCTTCAGCGGCGGCGATGCCCGTCCGATCATCAGCGCCCTGCAAAATCGCAACCGCATCCTCCTCCAAGTCCGCGCGCTCCTCGACAGCGGCGAGGCCCGCGTGGGTGCCCGCGGTCTCGACGGTCTGCCCAAAGCCCAAGCCGCGTACGGCAAGCACTTCATCGGCGCGACCGAGAAGAACTCGTTCAACCTCTTTTCCCAAAACGCTTGGTACGTCGGCAAACTCGCCAGCAGCGCGAAGCTGCCCTCGCTGCGTCGCTTGATTGATAACCAGCAAGAATTCATCGTCGCGTTTGAGGAAATTATTCGCCGGCCAAACCACGCGCAGGAAGAGGTGTTGCGCGAGCTCGCCGTGCGTTGCCTCACGACCTGACCCGCAGGCGCGCCCGCTGGGCGGCGGAAGCGGGCGAAGATTTTCCGTTGGCCTCAGCGCCTTCGGGCCCGCTTACTCGTTTTTTTAACCGTGCACGCCTCCAACGCCACCGCCGCAGATTCCGCCATCCCCAACGTTCTCGCCGAGCGCTACGCCTCGGCCGCGATGAAATCCATCTGGTCGCAACACGGGCGCGTCGCCCTCGAACGCGATTTCTGGATCGCTGTCATGAAGGCGCAGCGTGATCTCGGTGTCGCCATTCCGGCCGCCGCGATCAAGGACTACGAGCGCGTTAAACATCAGATCGACCTCGCCGCCATCGCCCGGCGCGAACGCGTCACGCTGCACGACGTGAAGGCCCGCATCGAGGAGTTCTCCGATCTCGCCGACCGCCAGTTTATCCACCTCGGCCTCACCAGCCGTGATCTCACCGAAAACGTCGAACAGCTGCAGATTTTTAGTGCGCTTAAAGTCGTGCGTTTCAAAACCGCCGCCGCGCTGCTCGCGCTCTCGCGCCAAGCCTCGACGCACCGCGGCCTGATGCTCACCGGCCGCACGCACAACGTGCCCGCCCAACCCACCACCCTCGGCAAACGTCTCGCGATGTTCGGCCAGGAACTTCTCGGCGCATTCACCCGCATCGAGGAACTCGTCGCGCGCTATCCCGTGCGCGGGCTCAAGGGCGCGGTCGGCACGCAACTCGATCAGCTCACGCTGCTCGGCGGCAACGCCAAGAAAGTCGCGACCCTCGAGGCCCGCGTCATCAAGCACCTCGGTTTCAACGCGTCGCTCGATGCGGTTGGGCAGGTTTATCCGCGCTCGCTGGATTTCGAAGTCGTCACCGCGCTCCACCAACTCGGTGCAGCCGCGGCGAGTTTTGCCACCACGCTCCGGTTGATGGCGGGCGCCGGTTTGCTCACGGAGGGTTTCCAAGCGGGCCAAGTCGGCTCCTCCGCGATGCCGCACAAGGTCAACGCCCGCAACTGCGAGCGCATCTGCGGCTTCTCCACGATTCTCTCCGGCTACGTCGCCATGACTTCCGCGCTCGCCGGCCACCAATGGAATGAGGGCGATGTTTCCTGCTCCGTCGTGCGTCGCGTCGCCCTGCCCGATGCGTTTTACGCGATCGACGGCCTCCTCGAGACGTACCTCACCGTGCTGCGCCAGATGGACGTGTTCCCCGCCGCCATTGCCGCCGAGAACGAGCGCAACCTGCCGTTCCTCTCGACCACCACGATCATGATGGAAGCTGTGAAACGCGGCGCCGGCCGCGAGACCGCGCATGAAGCCATTAAAGAACACGCCCTCGCCGCGGCGAAAGCCCTGCGCTCCGGCGAAGGCGACGCCGATCTCCTCAACCGCCTCGCCGGCGACCCGCGCATCGGCCTCAACTTAAAAGATCTCCGCGCCATCCTCGCCGACAGCGCGCGCTTCGTCGGCGCCGCGCCGCAGCAAGTCGATGTCTTCGCCGCCACCGTGCGCCCCCTCGCCAAACGCTACCCCGGCGCGGCCGCTTACCATCCCGCACGCTTATTATAATGTTGCCCGCGGAACCCAGCGCCTAGGCCTGACCTGGGGAGGGCCGGGAAATTTTCGTTTGCTTCCGCCGCTCCGCACGCGCTTTCTCTCCCATTCTCGCAGTCGAATCCCCGTATAAATTTAACACCACACTATCATGGCTGAACTCGTAGGAAACGTTTTGGTGGGCCAATCCGGTGGCCCCACCGCCGTCATTAACGCCAGCGTCGCCGGCATCATTGCCGAAGCGCTCAACCATGAGTGCATCGAGGAGATTTACGGCACGCTCAACGGCGTGCTCGGTATTCTCCAAGAAGACCTGATCGACCTCGCGGCCCAATCCCAACAGCAGATCCGCGCCCTCAAGCACACGCCCGGCGCCGCCCTCGGCACCTGCCGTTACAAGCTCAAGAAGCAGGCCGATTTCGAGCGCGTCCTTGAGGTCTTCAAGGCCCACAACATTCGCTTCTTCTTCTACGCCGGCGGCAACGACTCCCAGGACACCGCCGACAAGATCTCCAAGCTCGCGCAAGCGCAGGGCTACGAGCTCCGCGTCATCGGCGTGCCGAAGACGATCGATAACGATCTCCCCCTCACCGACCACACCCCCGGCTACGGCTCCGTCATCAAGTACCTCGCCACCACCGTGCGCGAACTCGCTTGTGACAACGAGGCCATGGGCCAAGGCGACCTCGTTTCCATCATCGAGGT
>CAJAFD010000287.1 GCA_903938935.1 uncultured Opitutia bacterium | reverse complement strand
CTCAATCCCGGTGCGTACACCGCGCAGATCAAGTCGGCCAAGAACGCCTCCTCCGGCGTCGCGCTGATCGAGATCTACGAAGTGCCGTAAGGTGCAGAGGCAGGTGAAATAACACAGTAGGAGTTAAGCAACGGTAAGCGGGGTGCGCGGGGTGATGCGGGGTGGGGGCACCCCGCCTACAGGGGCAAGCAGGTTTGGGTGTGGGCGGGGTGCCCTCACCCCGCATAAGAAAAGGCTAACACGTATACCTCGGCGCACCCTTCCTTGGGGCGAGGTTTCTTACCGTCGATTCTTTAAGAAAGCCTTAATCTCATTATGCGTTCCACAGCGATGAAACACGAGGGCGTCGCGTTCTCGCTGGAATATAAGTCGTAGGTCCAAACCGCAGCGACATTCCATGAAGGGTGGGATTCGCCTGAGTCCAACTCCGGCGTGTAAGTGAGGTTGTCCGTAAGCGGTCGCGGCTGCGCGCATGGTGGCTAACACTTCGACGCGACGGTGCGCCGGTATGCTGGTGAGAAAGCGTGGCGTCGCCAGCAGTCTCACGGGGTAAGATCGGAGAGCGATTTAACTTCGCGCAACTTACCCTGGCGACGTGTGCGAGTGGTTTCCCTGCGCAAGGCTGTGCCAGCTTTGGCACTTTGGGTGGGTGTGATCCCGTATTCTGAGGCAAAGTAGCTCGCGTCTGAATCGGTAACAGCAAAGGGCAGGCCGCGATGATTGACGAGTTGAGTGAGGGCCATGGAGACAAAGGATCCAGCGTCTAACCCGAGACGCTTCAGGACTTCGTCGCTTTTTTTCTTCAACTTGCTATCGATGCGGGAGCGCATTTGAATCGTGGGCATGCCTCAAAAGTGTTCAACCCGCCTCAGCCTGTCAAGGCAGTGACCTAAGGTGAGGCCGGGTGGGGCTAGCTGGATTTACTCGGACGGCGCGCCCAACGGTGCGCCCTTCCTTGGGTGGCAACGCTCAGTCTTCGGGCTTCAGCGTGTGGAGCGCGGGGAGGCGGCGGAGGGCGGGGACTTGCTTGGCCACCATCGCCGCAACGGCGATCGTCCCGAGTCCACCCCAGATCACGGCGGCGACGGGGCCCATGACCGCGGCCATGAGGCCGGCTCGGAGGGCGCCGAGTTCGTTGGAGGAGCCGATGAAGATCTGGTTCACCGCGGTCACACGGCCGCGGAGCGAGTCGGGCGTGAGCAGTTGGACCAAGGACTGGCGCACGACGACGCTGATGTTGTCGAATACACCGGTGAAGAACAACGCGACCAGCGAGAGCCAAAACCACGTGGAGAAACCAAAGACCACAATCGACGCGCCGAAGCCCGCGACCGTCCATAACAGCGCCCGACCCGGATGCTGGAGGGGCGCACGGTGCGCGAGCCACATAGCCATACCAAAGGCCCCGATCGAGGGAGCCGCGCGTAACCAACCCAGACCAATGGGCCCAACATGGAGGATGTCGGCCGCATAGATCGGCAACAACGCCGTCGCCCCGCCGAGCAACACCGCAAACAGATCGAGCGTACTCGCGCCGAGGATCACGGGCCGGCGCCAGATGAAGTCGGCACCGCCAAGCATGTCGCGCCACGTGCGGTGACCTTGGGCTGGTTTGGGCGGCGTGAAATAGTGCACGCGGCGCAGGAGTCCCAAAAAGATGAGCTCAAGGACCACGGCGATGCCGTACACGGAGTGAAACCCTCCGAAGGCGATGAGGAACCCGCCGATGGCCGGCCCGACCATGGTGGCGATCTCAAAGGTGCTTGAGCTCCACGTGACGGCGTTGCTCAAGTGCGCGCTGGGTAATAACAGCGGCGGCAAGCTGCTACGCGCGGGCCAGATCAAGATGCGGACCGTTGCCAGGGCGAGGAGCAGGAGGAAAACGAGCGGGAGCGCGGGATCGGTAAAGTGGAGCGACGCCGGATCGGCGTGGCGTTCAAAGAGCAAGGCGGTGGAGCGGAGCACGCCGTTGACCCAGCGCAACGGGGCGAGGTCGGGCACGCTGCTATGATAATAGGACAACACGGCGAGGGCCGTGCCGAGCAGCGCGGAGACGCCCGTGCCGAAGGCGATGATGCGACGGCGGTCGTAGCGATCGGCCAGCGCGCCCGCGGGCAACGACAGCGCGAGCAAGGGCAACATGTTGACCAAGCCGACGAGGCCGAGGGCGGTCGCGGAGTGCGTCCATTGGTAGATCTCCCACGTGACGGCGACGCCGACGGCTTGACGACCGAGCAAAGCGAGAAAGCTCCCGATGAGATAAGCTCGGTAGTTGGGCACGCGCAGGGCGGCGTAAGGGTCGTGCGGCGCGGAGGAGACGGTCATGGCTTCTGGTCGGACGTTTTAGCAAACGGCGGGCGAGGCAGCGACGGCGGGAGGTGGATTAAAAAAAGACCCCGTCCGAGGGGGACGGGGTGGGAGGATGAGCCGGTCGAGTGCGTTAGGCGCGCTTCCAGGCTTTGTGGAGTTCGCCGCGGAGGACGGCGGCATCGGGCCAAGCAGGCGGGAGGCCGGTGATGTTGTAGCCGCCGCCGCCGGGCCAGTAAGGTCCCATCTCGGGGCAGGCGAACATGGTCTTGTTCTTATTGTGCGGAGCCTTCTTCCAGAGCCGCATGAGGGCTTCGACGAAGACCAAGTAGCTCTTCACCTCCGGCGTGAGCGCGCCCTTGTGGGTGACGGGGACTTGGCAATGGTGACCGTTGAAAGGGCGGAAGTGGACCTGCTCGCTGTTTTGGACGAGCTCGGGATGATCGAGGAGGCGGGCGATGTAGTTGTCGGGCCCGAGGTGCTTGACGATCGCGAGGTGCGAGAAGTCGAAGTTCATCTTGATGAGGCGGCCCGTGGCGCGGTGGTAGCGCTCGGCGATCTCGTAGGTCTTCTCGGGCGTCTCGGTGCAACAGTCGCGATGAATCTCGAGGGAGCAAACGACTCCGCCGACCTTCTCGGCGGCGCGCTCGAGTTGGAGCCAGTGCTTCGTCGCGACGGCGGGCGGCGTGTCGTGGTTGTCCATCTGGACGTTAATTTGGACGGCGCCGGATTCCTTTTGAGCGCGGATGAGTTTCTCGAACTCGGCCGGTTCGTCGCTGGAGATGAAACCGAGGATGTGGCGAAGACCGTGTTTCTCGGCGAGGCGACGGTGCTCGGGCGTGACGGCGGTGGTGATACCATCGAAGCCGGCGGCGGCGACGGCTTTGATCTTACGCTCGAGGGACCATTCCTTGAGCGGGGATGGGTGACCGACGAGGGACCAGAGGTTGGCGATGTGGGCGATCTGGGGCATGGGATAGGAGGTGGAGTTTTTTTACGAGAGGTGGGCGAATCAAGCGTGGCGGCCCTTGAAGGTGAGTTCGGCGACGCCGCTCTTGTCGAGACCACCGAGACCGAGGGCGACCATGCGGTCGAACTGTTGTTTGGTGGCGCCGGCGAGCGGCATGGCAAGACCGGCTTCGGCGCCGAGAACCCAGGCGATGGTGGAGTCTTTGGCGGCGTGAGCGCCGGAGAAGAAGCAGGAGTGGTCGCGGTTTTGCATGTCCTCGCCGTCGGTCTTGAGGACCTGGGAGTTGGCGCCCGTCTGGGAAAACACCTCGCGCAGCATGGTGAGATCGAGCCCGAGCGCGGCGCCGAGGCCGAGGCCCTCGGCGAGACCGGCGGTGTTGATGTTCATGACCATGTTGACGAGGGCTTTTACTTGGGCGGCTTGGCCGGTGGTGCCGATGTAGCGAAGGGCGGTGCTGAGGTTTTTGAGGATGGGCTCGACGCGATCGAAGGCGGCGCGCTCGCCGGCGCACATCAGATAGAGCGTGCCGTTGCGGGCTTGGGGTATGGACGAAGCCATGCAACCCTCGAGGCTGACGGCGCCGACGCTGCGGGCGCGGCGCTCGACCTCGACGTGGATCTTGGGCGTGAGGGTGGCGCAGTTGATGAAGGTCTTGCCCTTGGCGCCGAGGAGGAGCGAGTCGCCGGACTCGCCGAAGATGGCGAGCTGGGAGGCGTCGTCGGTGACGACCGTGATGATCACATCGGCGGCGGCGGTGACGGCGGCGAGGGACGTCGCGTGAGTCGCGCCGATCTCGGTGGCGAGGGCGGCAGCGCTGGGGGCGTGGACGTCGTAGACGGCGGACACGGTGTAGTTACACTCTTTGAGACGGCGGGCCATGTTGGCGCCCATGCGACCGACTCCGACGAAGGCGATTTTTTCAGCAGGCATGTGTAAGGATGTGTTTAGGGGGTTAAAAAAGAGACGTTAGCGGGCGAAGTAAGGATTGTGGAGACGCTCCTGAGTGAGCGTGGTGAGCGGGCCGTGGCCGCAGGCGAAGACCGTGTCGCGGTAGAGCGTCATGAGCTTGGTGCGGTTGTTCTCATATTGCTCGCGGAAATGCGTGGGACTGCCGCCCATGGAGCAGGAGAAGATGGAATCGCCGACGATGGCGAGCGGCCAACTGAGGCCGTCGACGACGTAGGACGTCATACCGGGCGAATGGCCGAAGGTGAGGAGGGTTTTGACGGAGAGCTCGCCGAAGTGGAAATGGGCGTTCTCCTTAAACGTCTGCGCGCCGGGGGAGTCGGAAGTTTCGAGTTCGCTCGTCCACACCGTGGCGCGGGTGGCGGCGACGAGTTTGGGGAGATCGGCGATGTGGTCGTCGTGCGTGTGCGTGAGGAAGATGGCGCTGACGCGGAGCTTCTCGGCGGCGATGAGGCTGAGCATATCGTCGCAGTTGGCGCCGGTGTCGAAGACGGCGGCTTCTTTGGTGCGGGAATCCCAGATGAGGTAGCTGTTGACCGTCATGTCCTCGAACGGGGTGTTGAACATCGCGAAGCCCCGTTTGAAGAGCGGTTGCTCGGGATACCATGAACGGTGGGCGAGGGCTTCGAGGGCGTCGGGTGAGAGCCGGAGGTGACGAGCGACGCGGCGGATGACGGGGACGTTGACCGTGCCGCCCTTGACGGCGGCGAGCTCGGGCAAGGTGACCTCGGCGCGGGAGGCGAGGTCGGCGTCGGTGATTTTCATCCCACGCTGGGTTTTGTTGATGACGTCGTTGAAATTATCTTCGAGCGGGATGCGGGCCATAGGTTTGAAACGCTGCGCTGGCGGAGTGAGCGCGCAAGCTGAATGGCGGTGAAAATAACCGGAAGGTGCGGGTGGGGCCGTGGCGCCGAGGGCGGCGAAAGGAAGCGAGCGGGTGAAAGCGCGGAGATTGGATTGGCCTTGGCGCGGGTGCGTGGCGCAGAGTGGGGTGACCTTTAACGACGAAGCCATGGACTATCTTTCTCTCATCGACCGCAGCCGGACGATTTACAAACGCTCGGACGTGACCCCGATCTTCGCGCAACCGGCGGCGTTTGCGGCGCTGGTCGAGGATCTCGTAAAACCCTATCGCGACGAGCGCATCGACATCGTGGCGGGGCTGGATGCGATGGGCTTCATCGTGGGCACGGCGTTGGCGTTGAAGCTGGGCGCGGGCTTCGTGCCGGTGCGCAAAGGCGGGAAGTTGCCCGTGGCGCATGACCGCGAGTTGACGACGGATTACTCGGGCACGGTGAAAACGTTGGAGTTACGCACGGGGGCGTTTGCACCGGGCAAGCGAGTGTTGCTGGCCGACGAATGGATTGAGACCGGAGCTCAAGCGCGCGCGGCGATCGCGT
>CAJAFD010000286.1 GCA_903938935.1 uncultured Opitutia bacterium | reverse complement strand
CTTGGAGCGAACCCGCGTGCTCGGCCACGGACTCGAGCACCTCCTGACGCTGCGTCAGGTTCATTCGAATAAATTCGCCGGTGCTACCGAGCGCCAGTACGCCATGCACTCCACTTTTTCGAAGAAAAGCGAGGTGCGCGGCGAGAGCGCGTTTCATCAACCGGCCGCGAGAGTCGGTTGGTATCCAGAGGGCGGCAAAAACACCCTGACGAGGAGCAGCGGGAATAGACATGGAGTGAGTCCGGAAAAATAATCTGAGCAGCGGAAAAGCGGCCGGCGCGCCTGTGGCGCACCGGCCGTGGTACGATAGCAATAAGAGCTTAGAAGCGGCCGCTGATACCGAAGTTTAGGCGGGTGCCATAAAGCTCGCTCATGACGATGCGTTGTTGGTTACCAATATACCAATCGGGCGAGTTGTTGTAGATGTTAACAACATCGACGAATGCCGTGAGCCAGGGCTTCCACTTATAGGACAGGTTGAGGTCGACCGTGGGATCATCCGTCACGGTGTTACTGAGTAGGAAGTTGGAATTATCCACGCCGCTCACATATGCGCTCTTGTAGTGGTATTCAACCCGAGCGCCGAAACCACGCCAGTCATAGCTGAGGCCGACGTTATAAGTCTTGGGCACAAAGTTGGCCAAAACGTTGGCGCCGTCGGAATATTTACCGGAGGTCGTGAGTTTCGTGTAATTAGCAAAGAGGCCGAGCCCATCAAAGGGTTTGGGCAGATTGGTGAAGCGTTGGTTATAATTAAACTCAAGGCCGTCGATCTTAGCTTCGCCCAAGTTGGTTCGAGTTGAAAAATCGAAGCCAGCGTAGTTCCCGTTGAAACCGTTGTCGGCGCCCGTGCCGAGGATTCGAGAGCTGCCTTGGATGAAATCACGAATGTCCTTGTGAAACCAGCCGGCCGAAAGGACGCCCGCAGGTTCGAAATAATACTCCAGTGAGAGGTCGTAATTCTCCGTGTATTGCGGTTTGAGGCCGGGATTGTTTTGGGAAACCGAACCCAGGCCCGTCGAGGCGTTATAGCTCACCGTGGTGCCAGGAACGATTACACTGATTGCTGGGCGCGCGCTGCTGGTCGAGTAGCTGGCGTGCATGACCAAATCGCGCCGGGGTTCATAACGGAAATGAAGACTGGGGAAATACTTCGCGTAATCACCTTCTTTGCGGATCACCGTCTGATTAGGGTTGAGTGAATCGCTGAAGATGCCTTGGGCCTCCACCATGGTGGCTTCGTGACGAACGCCGCCCAATACCGAGAGGGCGCCAAACTTCACGTTGCCTTGAACGTAGGTGGCGGGAACGCTTTCAGCCGCGATGCTAGCTGGGGCCCGGAAAGAGACGCTGGCGCCGTTAGGCACAAAATACGCCGGCGTGCTGCGGAACTGGGCTTCGACGGGGGCGAGATTCAATTTATCGCGCTGAGGATACTGATTGTTAAAAACACCATAGCCAGCAGCTGCATCGCGGAATTGAGCGATGTTGTCGTCATTGACTCCGGTGGCCGCGACGGTGCCGCGCACGCCATCGGCCCCGACATAATTCCAAACCGGCCGATAGGTGCGATACCAGCGGTGCTGATGCCGATAATTGAATCCGCTCTTGAACGTGATGGGAAATTTTAAATCGGTAAATTTTTTCTCGTAGTCAGCACGAACCGACGAGACCTCTTCGCGCGTGATATCGGGCTGTTCAAAACGCTGCGCGAGGTATCGCTTGAAATCCGTGCCCGCCGCAACCGAGGTGCCGTAGGTCTGGATGTAATTAGGCCGGGTGGCATCCTTACGGGTGTCTACAGCCATACCGATGCCTGAAAGCGTGGTCGTGAAGCCGTAAAAATTATTATCGTAGGACGAAGGGTTATAGGAGGCCGAGAATTCCAATTTGGAATCGGTCCATTTTTTTTCCGCTCCTATGCCGACTTTGTATTGGTGCGAACGTTTGTGCTCTTTAGCGACTTGGTTCGTCCAATTCATGTTCAACATTTCCGTGTAAGTGTCGGTATAGCCGGGAGCAACACCCGCCGCTGCTCCCGCAGTGGTGCGCGGCACGGAGCCCGCCTCAATAGCCGCTCGGCTGACCACATTGTAATCCGCCACCAAACGGTTACTAGCAGCACCCTGCCAGTTCACTCGATCGAGATCGGAGGCGAAATAATTTAAACTGGTATCAAGATAGATGCGGGTAGACTGATCAAAACGATACTCTAATTTAGAGCCGATGCCGGCGCGGACGCGCTCGTACAAGTCATCCAGCGTGCGGGCCTGGGTGTTGCGCCCATCGAGCTCAGCGTGCTGCATCTGGACGCGATCACGAAAGCTATAGGTCTTTGAATAACTGCCGGAAATAGCAACGCCGAGTCGGCGCTCTGGGCCAAAGGCGTCCATCACCGTAAGCGCGGCGTTTGGGCCAAATTTGTTATCGAGCGTGCTGCGATAACTATTTTGCGCAAGGCCCGTACGATAACTCACCACTCGACCCGGATAATCAAAGGCTGATTTGGTCACCAGATTGATTGATCCACCCAGCGAGTCGGCCGGTTGATCCGGCATATTGCCCTTCACGACTTCAATTTCCTTAATAAATTCTGAGGGGATCTGGTCGATCAGAGCCGCTCTATCGCCTTGCGGAGTAAATCCAGCGATGGCCGCAGCCGTGCGCACACCATCGAGCATGACGGAGTTCAATTCTGGTGGCGTGCCGCGCAAACCAACGCCAACGATCTCGCCGGCTTCTTTACGGACAGCCACGCCGGGTAACTTTTGGAGAAAATTACCAATATTACCGTCGTTCACGTTACCATAAGCGTCCATGGAGACGACGTTGACGACATTTTGAGCGTTACGCTGCTTGGTGATTGAAGCTGCGTTGCCTTCACGCGCACCCGCCACCGTAAAGGCCTCAAGTTTGTAAATATCAGAGGTCAAACCGACGGCAACATCCAGAGCCTGTCCCGCTACAACGACCACTGGGGTATTCTTAGTATCCAAGCCCGTATAAAAAGCCTTGAGCGTGTATCGACCCGCCGGCACTCGGTTAAAATTAAAGCTACCGCCACGTTGGGTGGTAGTGATGAAAGCTGTGCCCTCCAATGAAACCTCCACGCCTTCCAAAAAAGCATTCGTTTGCGCGTTACGCACAGAACCACTAATGGAGCCTTCAGCCGGCACTTGAGCCTGTGAAGGCAGAGGCGCCATGATGCTAAATACGCCGAAAACTATCGCACAGCAAAGCGTCCATGCTGGAGCACGACGGATTTTAACAGGAATAACTACGTTCATGGGTAGGTCGGAGGGGTTAGGGATTTTTTAGGGAAAACCAGCTCACAAGCTTTGGGGCTTATTTAGCTAAAACGTTTTTTCTACAGAGACTTTTGAAAGGTCAATGACTTTCTATTTAAGCCGACGAGCGCGCTTGGCTTGCGGCAACCGGATGAGTCGTTGGCCCTAGGGGCGAAAATGCGGTACCCAGAAACCGAGTGAGACCAAGTGATATAATCTTTCACGTGCTCATTTCTCGAGGGAAAATATGCCGAAACCGCTTTGATGGACCTGCAGCTAGCCAACTCGATCTTACCATTAACAGCATGAAGCTTAGACGGCGCTCCGATAAACTGCGCCTACTGATTCGCTGATTGCTAAAACGTTTTTCCTTGTCGCGGGCGCAGCGACGCTTCAGAAATTCACTACGTCTCTACCCCATGTCCGCAACGAACCCCTCTGTCTCCGTCGCGCCGCCGCACTTGTACGCCCATGGGCTACCGCTCGAGCTCAGCGACGATAAGTTCGGCTTTCTCGTAGAATCGAATCCGGCGGAGTCGCCGGCGCTTTTGCAAGAACGCATGGAAGCGGACGGCTATCTTTACCTTCGCGAATTTTGGCCCCGCGCGCAGGTCCAGGCGGTGCGCGACTCCATCACTCGCCAATTGGACGCATTGGGTTTTCTACAACCTGGAGCACCGGTCGATGAAGCCCGCTTCCATGGCCGTGAAGTGGGCCGAGCCATGGGCAACCCGCTCAATCAGCAGGATCCTTTACTGCAAAACCTCGTTTTTGGTCCGCGTATCATCGATTTTTTCCAAACCTTTCTCGGCGGGTCGGTGCGGCATTTCGACTTCATTTGGTTTCGCACCAAAGGACCCGGTCTCGGCAGCCCGATCCATTGTGATCTCGTCTACATGGGCCGAGGCACCCATAATCTTTACACGACTTGGGTCCCCCTCGGTGATGTGAACCTGAATCTCGGCGGGTTAATGGTGCTCGAGGGTTCGCATAAGAAAAACGCCGAGCTCAAACCCTATCTCTCTCGCGATGTCGACGAGTACTGCACCAACCGCGACGATGCCGCCGATTACGCTTCGGGGAAAAAATGGTGGGATGGCACGCTTTCAAAAAACGCCACCGCACTCCAAGCAAGCTTGGGCGGCCGCTGGCTGACTTCGCCTGAATTTCGAATGGGCGACGCCATGATTTTCAACATGACGCTCGTGCACGGCAGTTTGGATAATCAGACGGATCGCTTCCGCCTCTCCACCGACACGCGCTATCAACTCGCCGCTGAACCCGTCGATCCTCGCTGGATCGGAGATAACCCCCCGGGCCACACCACCGCGCAAAGACTCGGGCGCGTATGCTGATCGAATTTACCTTTATGCCCTCTCCACCGCAAGGGCATCCCCCGGTGTCATACCTTATTGTATGAACGGTTCTGAATTTCGCGCCGCGCTCCATTCAGGCCAGCGCGTCTATGGCACCATGATCGCGTCCACCTCACCGCGCTGGGTGCCACTGCTCGCCAGCATGCCGTTGGATTTTGTTTTCATCGACACCGAGCACATCACGATCGATCGCGAAAAACTGTCCTGGATGTGCCAAGCCTACCGCTACGCCGGCCTCGCTCCGGTCGTCCGCATTGGCTCCCCGGATCCTTATGCCGCCTGCCAAATCCTCGACGGCGGCGCGTGTGGTTTGATTGCTCCCTACGTGGAAACTGCGGCGGAGGTGCGAGAGCTGGTGGGCGCCGTCAAACGTCGACCGGTCAAAGGGGCCAAGCTCCGGGCGGCACTTTCTGGCCAAACGCCCTTTGAGCCTGAACTGGAGGCTTATGTCGCCACGCAGAATCGCGCCCACTCCCTCATTGTTAACATCGAAAGCGTGCCCGCCATCGAGGCTCTCGATGAGATTCTCGCGGTAGAAGGACTCGATGCCGTCCTCATCGGACCCCATGATTTGTCGTGCAGCTTAGGCCAGCCGGAGCGCTACGACACACCCGAGTTCGAAGCGGCCGTAACGGATATTTTTCGTCGCGCCCGCGCCGCCGGTATCGGGGCTGGCATTCACTCCTGGATGTCGGCTGCCCGAGAGGCCAGCTGGTGCGCGGCGGGCGCAAATTTTATTATCCACAGCTCCGATATCATCGCCACCCGCACCACGCTCACCGCGGAAGTGAATGCCCTCCGGCAGCACCTGAGCGACACCGGCCGCGCCACCACCGACGAGGGTGCGACCACGGTCTGAAGTCCTTTTAACTTTTTTATGCATACCCCTACCCTGCCCCTGCCCCCCACCCATCGACTCATAGGGCTTATGAGTCTCGCGACAGCCTTATGCGCCACCGTTCTCTCCGCCCAACCGCAGATTTCACCCGCCCTCGAAAAATTTGCGGCCGCTCGTAACGTCGGACTTCCAGCTCTAAGTTATGATCTGACCCGAGCCACGGTCATCACCCCGCCAAACGTCTCCGGCCCCGAAGAGAAAGCCGTGGCCATGTTGGTGGAGGAAACGGAATCACGCACCTTGGTGCGGTGGCCCGTAGTCCATGCGCTACCGGCCGGCGACTCACCGACGATCATCGTGGGTCGCTTCGCGGAAGTGCGCACGCTCCTCGGCACCCGGGCGCCCGAGGCGGCGCTCAATGAAAACGCCGTCGGCGCCGAAGGCTATCAGCTCATCACCCTAGGCGCCGCCGGTTCAGCCAAACCCATGATCGTCATCGCAGGTCGCGACGCCCGCGGCGTGCTCTTCGGCGTAGGCCACCTGTTGCGCACCCTCCATTTCGGGCCGGCCCGGGCCGGCTTACTGAGCCCCCTAAATCTTACCACCTCTCCGCGCTACCCTTTACGCGGCCATCAACTCGCCTACCGCCCCAAACCCAACTCCTACAGCGGCTGGGATCTGCCTCAGTGGGAACGCTACATCCGCGAGCTCGCCATCTTTGGTTGTAACGCGATCGAGCTGCTCCCGCCGCGCACCGACGACGATGCGGATAGCCCTCATTTTCCGCGGCCCCAACTCGACATGATGGTCGGCATGTCCCGCATCGCCGCCTCCTACGGTCTGGATGTGTGGATCTGGTATCCCGCGATGGATGAAGATTACAGCAAGCCGGAGACGGTCGCCTTCGCGCTCAAAGAGTGGGCGGAGGTTTTCAGCGCCCTGCCCCGCATCGATGCCATTCTCGTCCCCGGCGGCGACCCCGGCCACACCCCGCCGCGCCTCATGTTTCCGTTGCTAGAAAAACAGACCGCCAGCCTTCGCCGTTTTCATCCCAAAGCCACTATGTGGCTCTCGCCGCAGGGTTTTAACCAGAGCGATATGGATTATTTCATCGGCTACCTCACCGAGCAAAAACCTGCCTGGCTCGCCGGCGCCGTTTTCGCGCCCTGGGTCCACATGGATCTCGCCGAATTCCGCCGGCGCGTGCCCGCCTCCTACCCGATCCGCTACTACCCCGACATCACCCACACGCGCAGTTGCCAATACCCGATCGCCAATTGGGACCGCGCCTTTGTGCTCACCCAGACACGCGAGCCCATCACCACCCGGCCGCACGACATGGCGAACATCATCCGCCTGCTCCAACCCCACACCATTGGCGCCATCACCTACTCCGAAGGCTGCACCGATGATATTAATAAAACCGTGTGGTCCCGCCTGAGCTGGGATCCCGACGCCTCACTCCAAGAGGTTCTGCGGGACTACGGGCGCTACTTCATCAGCGAACGGCTCGCCGATGATTTCGCCCAAGGCATTTTTGCCCTCGAGCGCAACTGGCAAGGCCCACTCCTGCCTCACGAAGACGTCTATACCACTCTCACTCAATTCCAAGCGATGGAACGCGCCGCCACCCCGCGCGATCTCCAAAATTGGCGCTTTCAGATGGCGCTCTACCGCGCGTATTTCGACGCCACCGTGCGCGCCCGCTTGATCCATGAAACGGCGCTCGAGGCCAGTGCGATGGAGACCCTCCGCACCGCGCCTTCCCTTGGGGCCGCCCAAGCGATGAGCCGAGCCGAAGACATCCTCAACCAATCCATCACGCAACCTACCGCCCAAGCCTGGCGCACCCGCACCCATCAACTCGCCGAAGCTCTGTTTCAAAGTATTAAAATGAAACTCAGCGTCCCGCTCTACCGCGCGATTAGCCAAGGCCGCGGCGCCAGCTTGGACACCCTTGATTACCCGCTCAACAACCGCGCGTGGCTCGCCGCCCGCTTCGCCGCCATCCGTCAACTCGACAAAGAATCCGCCCGCCTCGCCCAACTCCACGAAATCACGACCTGGACCAATCCCGGCCCCGGCGGTTTTTACGACGACCTCGGCAACGCCTCCGCCTCACCGCACCTCGATCGCGGTCTCGGCCACGAACGCGATCCTGCTTTTCTCCGCACCCCTCTTGACGGTCATATCGCGGCCGGCGTCGGCTCGCCCCTGCCTCTGCGCACTTCGTGGGTCGATTTCGCCTGGGGCCTCAACGACAACAGCGTCACCCTCAATTACACCCAACTCGATCCCACCGCCGAATACCGCGTGCGCGTCGTCTACCCTGACATCCGCTCCAAAGCTAAAATCCGCCTCGTCGCCAACGGCACAATCGAAGTCCACCCCTACATCACGCGCGCCAATCCCATCGCGCCCGTCGCCTTTGATATCCCGCGCGCGGCCACCGCCTCCGGCAAACTCTCGTTGAACTGGACCCGAGAGCCCGGTCTTGGTGGCAACGGCAGCGGTTGCAGTATCAGCGAAGTCTGGCTCGAGAAAAAGACCACCGCGCCAACCGCCCGCTAAACTGATTCCCCTCGAGTGGGGCCCAGCGCCTCACCCGAGCGAGGACGTTTCCCGGTGGCCCGAAGACGCCCGTAGCGCCTCCACCAACGGTACCGCCACCGTGCGCCCGGGCTCGGCCCCGCGCGCGAGTTGCTGTAACAACAACGCACTCGCCTGCTCCGCCAACTCCCGATGCGACACGCCCACACAAGAAAGCGGCGGATCAAAAAACGGCGCGATATCGTAGTCACCCACTCCCATCACCGCCATATCTCCTGGGATCGTTAGACCACGCTCTTTAATCGCGCGATAAGCCCCCAACGCCAACGCATCCGATACCGCGTACAACCCGTCGCATTTACCCCCGTGTTCAAGAAAAGCCTGCAACGCTTCATAACCCGCCGTCTCCGAAAGATTCTCCGCGACGATCTCGGCCGGAGCGCTCCCCGTGAGCTGGGCCGAGCGCTGCATAAACGTATCCACCCGCGCGCGCGTGCTCTGCGTCAACGGACTACCGTGCAGCACCGCCAACCGCCGCCGCTTACTGCGAAAAAGAATCTCTGCCGGCCGCCCCCCCGTCATCGCCGCCTCCACGACCGACGCGTACCCGGGGATCGCTCGATTCACCAGAACAGATGGATAAGGCAGATGTACCCTCGTTAGAAACGCATCATCCGCCGCCGTGGTGTTCATGATCAACGCCGCGTTAAAATGATCACCCGTGAGCAAACCCGGCATCTCGCGCAGATGCCCCGCCGGAAACATCTCGATCAACAACGAAAACGAATGATCGCTCCCCGCCGCCACCGCTCGCTGCAAGGCCGCGATGAAATGCTTCACGAGCGG
>CAJAFD010000285.1 GCA_903938935.1 uncultured Opitutia bacterium | reverse complement strand
GGGCGGATGTGGCCTCGCTCCCGGCAGGATGGAGTGATGCGGTGCCGCACGCGGTATCCCAGGATTTCGGCACTACGTTTTTGCGGTCTCGGCGGGCGGTGGGACTGGTCGTTCCGACCGTCGTCCAAGCGATGGGGTCGGTCGTGCTGCTAAATCGTGAGCACCCAGCCTTTGACCTAGCATGGGTCAAGGGGCCGTTTTCTTACCGCTACGACAGCCGGCTGTCATAAGGGCGAAAATCAAATTTCTCCGGCAAGCGCTGAACTTAAAAACGGCAGTTGAACCACGGATAGACACGAATGGACACGGATACCAAACAGAGGGGAGAAGTGAACGACTCACCCATGAGGTGAAGCCGGTTCCCCGTCTTTATCCGTGTTTATTCGTGTGCATCCGTAGTTAATAAATTTAGAGTGTTGGGCTGCTGCGGATTCAAGGCTGAAGGATCTACCGTAACGAAACCGAGAAGGATCCACTGCCCGAAGGCGGTCGGGCGCTGCGGGCGGGCGGCCGGCAATTCCGCCGAAACCGGCCGAGGCCCAGCGGTCCTCAATACGCGTTCTTATTGCGGGTGAAGGTCAGGAGCAAAATCTGGATATCGAACCACGCGGACCCGTTTTTGATAGAGTAAAGATCGTGTTTAATGCGGTCCATGAGGCGGGTGTTCTCCCGGAGGCCGTTGACTTGCGGCCAACTGGTCAGGCAACGACTTCGAGTAACATCTCGGGATGCTTGCTCGCCATGAGGAGTAGTACGCGGGCCGGACCGGTTGGTTTGCGCCGGTTTTGCTCCCAGTTTTGCAGCGTGTTGATACTGATTCCGACAACTTGGGCAAACTGTGCCTGACTGAAGCCAAGACGTGTCCGAACGACGGCCACATCGTGGGGGGCAAGGTGATCTGTGCGAGTGCCCTTGGGCGGAGGACGGATAGTCACGTACAGCTGCGAACGCGATCTGGCAGCGGGCGAAGGGCGGAGGATACCGGGCTGAGGCGGAGGGCTGATGGCTGAGGACGGAGGACGGAGGGCAGATGGCTCAAGACGGAGGACGGAGGGTTGGCCGCGAAAAAGCGCAAGAGGCGCAGAAGTCGGATGGCAGCAGACGGA
The DNA here is from genome assembly GCA_903938935.1 of uncultured Opitutia bacterium. GTDB lineage: Bacteria > Verrucomicrobiota > Verrucomicrobiia > Opitutales > Opitutaceae > Tous-C4FEB. The sequence goes on along the minus strand of CAJAFD010000285.1, from coordinate 626 downwards.
CGACGGATAACGGAGGGCGGATGGCGGAGGGGTGACGGCGGACGACGGACTTTTCACTCTAGAGTTGCGCCGAGCCGGAACGGGCCTACGGGCAACGTCGTGACGCGTTTGCAAATATCGGTTGACGAAGAGCTGCTGGCCAGCGCGGGGGTTGACCCGGCGAAAGCCGGTGAGGAGTTTCGTGTGCTGGCAGCCGCCAAGCTTTTCGAGTTGCGGCGCATCACCTTTGGCCAGGCCAGCCGATTGGCGGGTCTTTCACTTTGGGAGTTTATCGATGCATTGCAGGCGCGCGGCATTTCTTGGTTCAATCTGAGCGAAGAGCAGATTGAACATGACATTCGCTCCGCTTGAATCACTGATCATAGCCGATGCGATTCCGCTCATTGGTTTGGCCAAAATTGGCCGATTGGGACTCCTCCGCGCATTGACTCGCGAGCTGTGGATTCCGCGGGCGGTTTGGCTCGAAGTAACTGCGGGTGCGAGCGGCCGGGCATAGGCAGGGGATCTCGTTTCTCTCCTTGCCGGGGCAGTGCGGGATATCGATCCGGTCTTGGCGGAAAAATTCATCCGACAGGTCGATCTGGGCGAGGCAGCGGCCGTTGCGCTTGCGATCGCGTCTCCTGGCT
>CAJAFD010000284.1 GCA_903938935.1 uncultured Opitutia bacterium | reverse complement strand
TGACCGAGATTCACCTCACCTTCGACTCGGGCTTTCAACGCGAGCTGATCCTCACCGCGAGTGACTTCGTCTCCGCCAAGACGATCCGTGGTGCGCAACCGGAACTCGTGCGCGACTACGATCTACTGGTCGACGACCACGTCATCCTCTCCGTCACCGCCAACCACCTGCGCAAGCGCGTCCATCGCCTGCCCGAGCCCATTCCCGCGCGACGCCTGCGTCTCGCGGTCAAGTCCACCCACGGCGTGCCGTCGGCGCGTATCTTCGAAGTGCGCGCTTATGGAGCGGTTTAATTTCACTTGGAGTTTCCGAGCAGCGCTCGGCTTTTGGCTCGGTGTGGTTCAGCCACTCGCGGTTGCGGAGCCGCTGGCCCAACCACTCAAGCTCCAGGCCGCCACCGCCAGCTCCGTCTACAACGGTTTCACCGCCGCCCAAGCCATCGACGGCACCATCAGCGCCGATTCCCGCTGGACCTCCGCTCAGGATAAAGATCCCGCTTGGCTCGAGGTGGATCTCGGTGGCACGCATACCCTAGCCGGGATTCATCTTTACACGGGCATCAGTCCCACGACGGCTGTCACAGGCTTCAAACTTCAATTTCGCCGCGACGGCCAGTGGGTCGATATTCCCTCAGCCGTTGTGACCAACAACCACGCCGCAGCGCTCAGCCTAGCGTTCGATGATACCGTCGCCGTGACCACCGACCGCCTGCGGCTCTGGATCACTGCGACGCCCGACGGCTACGCGCGCATCAAGGAATTCGTCGTCTGGCCCGCCTCCGTGCGCCAGCTCCCGCCACTCGCCACCGCGGTGGAAACCTTGGCGGAAAAAGTCCCGCTGATTTATCTCAACCAAAGCGGCTTCAATCTGGGCAAACCCAAGCGCTTCACCGCACCCACGCTACCGGATGGCACCCCTTTCGATGTTCGGCCCGCCTCCGGCGGCGGAAAGGCGCTCTTCGCGGGTAAGATCATGGGACACATTGGCGATTTCTCCGCCTTCAATCCGGCCGACGACGCGCGGGAGTTCGTCGTCGTCGCGGGCCCGCACACGTCGGTGCCGTTTCGCGTAGGCCAATGGTGGCTTGAGCGCGTGACCTACCAAAACGCCGTCAACTTCATGATCGATAGCCGCCACTACGTCGGCAATTCGCGGCCGGTCTGCCGCGGCTCCTTCGGTTGGCGCGATGACCACAGCTTCGGCTGGGAACTCCACACTCTCGTCCCGCAGTTCCTTGCCAACCCCTCGGCCTACACGCGCATGCCGTCGCAGATCACCTACGAGGCGCCAGCCGATCCCAAACTCTGGGGCGCGCTCGAGCCCTACCGCGCTGATATTCCCGACCTCGTGAAACTGATCCATTGGGGCGCCGATGTGATCGTCACTCAACGCCTCGGCCACGAGCACCTCAAGGCCCAGCTCGCCTACTTTCTATACGCGTGGCCGTGGTTAAAAGCTTACCTGCCCGAGCAGAACTACACCGTCGTGCGCGACTACGCCTTCGCCGCGTGGACGACGCCCCAGGCCGACCGCCTTTATCCCTACGACGAGAGCCCCGAGCACAACCTCCTCGCGCTCAAAACCCAGCTCGGCTCCACTAAGGGCTGTTACCCGCCCGGCTTTTCTATCGAACCCAACCTGCTCCTTTACCACGTCGCGCTCCGCGAATTCCGTAAAGACGCCGAGCACTATTTCCAAGCCGCGCACCGACAGGCCGAGTGGCTCGTCGCGAACCTCGATTGGAACGACCCACAGACCACCAAAGGCCAGCGCATGAGCGAGTGGATTACGGTCAACGGTCTCGCCCACTTCCTGCGTGAGTATCCTAACCGCGCCCCCTCTGGTCTCGCCGCCAAGCTCGCCGCCTGGGCGCAGGTCGCCGTCCGCCGCTCGGCCAACTTATGGGATTTTCGTAAACTCGACGACGCCGACCGCTGGGCGCCCACCGGGGACAAGCCCACCATGTGGAACGAGCCTGGTAATGTTGTTGGTCTTCCCGTCGCGTTGCTCGCCGCGCGGCCCTTCGTGCGTGATGCCACCATCCGCGACCGCCTCGAAGAACTCGTCTACGCCCATCTCGACAACAGCTTCGGCCGCAATCCCACCGGCCGGCATTTTTCCTACGACGCGCCGCGCGAGATCGAGGGCGTCGAGCAGGGCTGGTATAGCTTTTACAAGGGCGGCATCGGTCAACTCGAGAAGGCCCGCTTCGTGATCGATGGTAGCCCGAAGCAGCAACATTACCCATATCACCCCGAGCTCGGTGACATCGGTTGGACCGAGGGCTGGGTGCAGTTCAATACTGCCTTCAACCACACGCTCACGATGCTCGCCTTCTCCGAGTCCTCGCTCGCCGCCCGTGTCGTTGGCGACGAACTCGTGGTGCAACTCACCGCGCCGCTCAATTTCGATTACGACCGTGTCGAAACAGCCGAGCTCGTTGTCACGCTCATAACCGGAGCAGCCGTGAAACTTACTGTCACCGAAGACTCACCTAACGCGCGCACATTTTCGGGTCGGATGCAGCGACCAAAGGAAGCAATCACCGAAGTATCTTATGGCTTCGGCTACCTCGCGCACCGCGCCAAACTCACGCCCTAATGACGCCGCGTTTTTTTAGATGTTTAATACTAAGTGTATTTTTATCGCTCGTCCTCGCGCGCGGTGCTGAGCTCACGGAATTCCATGTGCGCGGTGGTTTACCCAATGTAGCCGCCAAAATTGCTCGGGGTGACGAAGTGCGCGTCGCTTTTCTCGGTGGTAGTATCACCGCTGCAGCGGGCTGGAGGCCGATGACCTTGACGACGCTTCAGCGCGCTCATCCCAAAACTAAGTTTACCGAGATCAATGCCGCAGTCTCTGGCACCGGTTCTGATTACGGCGCGGCTCGGTTGCAGCGTGATGTGCTGCGTCACCGACCGGATCTACTCTTTGTGGAATTCGCGGTCAATGACGGCTCTGGCTCGCCCCAAGTTGAGGCACGCATCGAAGGGATCGTCCGCCAGACTTGGGCCACCAATCCGCTTACGGATATCTGTTTCGTTTATACGGTGTCCTCGGGAATGCTGCCGGATTTACTCGCCGGCAATTACCAGAGTACGGCGCGTTCAATGGAAAATGTCGCCGCGCACTACGCTATTTCTAGTTTTAATTTCGGCGCAGAGATCGCGCGTCGAATCACCGCCGACACCCTTGTCATGGTGGCGCCTGAAAGCGTGCAGGCTGATCCTGAGGGACGCGATGCGCAGAGACGTTTAATTTTTACCCGCGATAAAACCCATCCGACCGAGGCCGGTCATAGAGTTTACGCCGCTCGATTAGCGCTAGCTTTACCGCTATTTCTAAATGCGGGTTCTGCGGGCCCGCACGCGCTGCTGGCGCCGCTCTCGAATCGAAATTGGCAACGCGCCCGCATTGTAAATGTCGCCGAAACCGATTACGACGGGCAGTGGCAATCGGTTCCACCGGACGATATCCACGTCACCACCCAGAGCGGCCAAAATTTGGTGCCACCGACATGGGTCGCGATGGAGCCAGGTGCGAAAATTGAATTTCGCTTTAAAGGCACCGCCCTAGGCATCGTCGGCTTGAAGGGCCCCGAGAACGGCCAGTTCCGTGTTACCATCGACGATCTGCCACCGGAGACCGGCACGCTTTTCGATAGTTATTCGACACCGGGACGCTTCGTCTTGGCGCGGTGGTTTTTCTCGCAACCCCTCGCCGATACAGAGCACCACGTGCGTCTCGAACTGCTCGCCACCAAGATCGACAAGGCCTCCATTATGGCGAAAGCGGGCAAATCTATCACCGACGCCAAGCCTTATGCGGCGCACGGACTTTATCTTAGCGGATTTCTCGTCGTGGGCGAACCCGTCGGCACAAGGCCCCCGCCGCCCGAGCGCACGGCGCCGTTCACCGCGCTCGATCTGCCCATCGCGCCCACGCCGCCCCCGGGTTACACGCTCGCGTGGGCCGATGAATTCGACGGCGCGCAGCTGGACGACGCTCGCTGGTTTCACCGCACCGACCGCCGGTATTGGAGCACGCAACTGCCCGCCAACGTCGCCGTCCGCGACGGCCATCTCTGGCTTGAGTGCAAAAAGGAGAAATCCGGCTCCAGCGACTACACCGCGGGTGGCGTGATCTCGCGCCGCGTGTTTCGCCACGGCTACTACGAGGCTCGTTTCAAGGTTCCGCCGACCAAGGGCTGGCACACGTCGTTTTGGCTCATGCACCACGCCAACGCCGATCCCGCCGCGCACATCGGCTCTCGGCAGGAAATCGACATCTGCGAAAACGACTCGGTCGCACTCAACCGCTACGGCGCCAATCTCCACGTGTGGCAGCCCGCGCACAAGGGCCATGGTCATCGCAATGTTCGCACTCCGGATGAGTCCGCCGACTTTCACGTGTGGGCCTGCGAATTCACGTCGGAGAAAATTATCTACTACTTCGACGGCCGCATCGTGAACACCGTCGACGCCAAACTCGTGCCCGATCACGGCGACATGAGCATCTGGCTCACCGTCATCGCCGCGCCCCTCGGCCCGACCGATGCCGTCGATGAGAGCCGCCTCCCCGTTTTCGCTGTGTTCGACTACGTCCGCTACTACGCCAAAAAATGAACCCGACCTCCTCGGCCCACTCGCGCCGCGATTTCCTCCGCCTCTCCGCCGCCGCGACCTTCGCCGTCTGCGCCGGCCTGCCTTCCGCCCTTCGTGCCGCCACCGCTGCGCGCGGCCTCGGCGACGATCTCGACTTCAGCCGTTGGCTTCAGCCCGTTCCCGCCGGCGCCGTGTTCGAGGACCCCGCTTGGTGCATCTGGTGCGGTTCCGCCGTCCGCGGCGACGACGGCAAACACCATCTCTTCTACTCCCGCTGGCCAAGCCGCCTTGGTCACAAGGCCTGGGTGACGCACTCCGAAGTCGCCCGCGCGGTGGCAGATTCACCCACCGGCCCCTATCGCCACGTTGAAGTGGTTCTCCCCGCCCGCGGCGAAAAATTCTGGGACGGCTCCTGCACGCACAATCCGACCATCGTCCGCGTCGGGAAAAAATTCTGCCTCTATTACATGGGCAACTACGGCGACGGCGTCGTGCAGCAGCCGCTCAACTGGACCCATCGCAATCACCAACGCATCGGCGTCGCCATTGCCGACTCGACCGCTGGCCCGTGGACGCGTTTCGATCAACCCGTCGTCGACATCAGCGCGGACCACGCTGCGCCGGATGCGCTCATGACGTCCAATCCCGCGGTGTGCGTTCGACCCGACGGCGGTCTGCTTATGGTTTACAAAGCCGTCGCCACGAAAGGCAAAGCTCCGTTCGGTGGCCCGGTTGTCCATCTCGTGGCCACCGCCGACCAGCCCGAGGGCCCGTGGAAGAAAAACCTCACGCCGATTTTTACTAAGCCCGGCGAACACTTCGCGGCGGAAGACCCTTTTATTTGGCACGATGGCGAGCGCTACCGCGGCATTGTGAAAGATAACAACGGCATATTCACCGGCAAAGGTTACTCGCTCGCTCACTGGGAATCGCGCGATGGCTTTGGCTGGCGCCCGGCGAAGCACGTGTTCGTTACCACACCCGAGATCACTTGGATCGATGGCGCGAAGAAAAAACTCAACGCCCTCGAACGTCCGCAACTCATCTTCGACGCGGCCGGCGCACCCTGTACATTGCTGTGCGCGGGGGCTTATGCCAGTGATCGCCCGCGCAGCTTCAATGTCGCGATCCCGCTGCGCCGCCCCAGCTGATTCCCCGTCATGTTTATCTGTAACCTCCGCCGGTGGCTCGTAGTTGCTTGTTGCCTAGCCTGGGCGGCAGCGGCACCGCCCAACATCGTCTGGATCGTCGCGGACGACATGTCGCCCGATACGGCGGCGTACGGCATGCGTGAGGTGAAAACGCCTCACCTAGATCGCCTCGCCGCCGAGGGTCGCCGTTACACCCGCGCCTACGCCACGGCCCCCGTTTGCAGTTCTTCGCGCTCCGCGCTCATCCTCGGCACTTCGCAGATCATCACGGGCCTTCATGCCCACGACGTTGAAAATCCCCAATCTCTGCCCGCGCCGTACCGCCACCTTCCCGCGCTCCTGCGCGAGGCCGGCTGGTGGGTGACCAACGCCGCCGCCCCTGGTACTCAACGCAACGGCCGACGCATCACCAAAGGGAAAACGCACTACAACTTCGCGCATGATCCCGCGCAGATGTTTGACGGCGACGACTGGAGAAAACGCAAACCCGGCCAGCCCTTCTTCGCGCAATTTCAAATCACGGAGCCGCACCGCCCATTTCCGATTCCAGAAACGTATGATCCCGCTGCTCTGGCTGGACTCACGCTCCCGGCTAACTATCCCGATCACGCACTGATGCGTCGTGATTGGTACGCATATCAACGCAGCGTCGAGATGGTAGATCATCGCGTGGGTGCAATCTTGGCCCAACTTGCAGCCGCTGGTGTTCTCGAAAATACGTTAGTGTTTTTCTTCGCTGACCACGGCCGCCCTATGCCTTGGGGCAAACAATGGCTCAGCGTCGAAGGCCTCCATGTACCGCTTATTATTCGTGGCCCCGGAGTAGCCGCGGGCAGCATCGAATCTCGACTGATCAGCCTCATCGACCTCGCGCCCACGGCGCTGGCCCGGGCTGATTTGCAGGTGCCTGCGTGGATGGACGGCCGTGCGTTACTCGGCCCAATATTTCCCGAGCGCGTGCAGATTTTTGCCGCCCGCGACCGTTGTGGTGATGCCTACGATCGTATCCGCGCCGTGATCACGCCCGATTACGCTTTAGTGCAAAATTTCTTCCCTGAGACTCCTCGATTTAATTGGTCCGGCTACAAAGAAACCAGCTACCCCGGCATGCCTTTACTGCGGGTCCTGCACGCTGCTGGTAAACTCGATCCACTTCAGGCTCTTTGGTGCCAGACGGCCCGGGCACCGTTTGAACTCTACGATTTGAAGCGCGATCCTGCTGGCCTTCACAACGTCGCGGATGCACCAGCCCAGGCAACTTCGCTCGCTGTTCTCCGTCACGCTTTGGAGGACTGGATTCGCGTCTCTGGCGATCGCGGGGCACTGCCAGATCCTCCTACTGAGCCAACCAAGGCCGAAATACTAAAATCCAAACGTGGCGATTACCAACGGACCTGGCAGGCTCGTCTTAAAATCGCCGAACCCACCGATGCCCAACGTCTGGTTTGGTGGGAAAACGTCTACGGCCTCGCGCCTTCAATTACTCCTTAAAATTTACCATGGGAAAAATCCGCAATCTCCGTTGGTGGATTATCGGAATGATTTTCTTCGCCTCGGTGTTGAACTACATCGATCGGCAAGCGCTCTCCATCCTCGCGCCGACCGTGCAAAAAGAACTCGGTCTCACCAACCAGGACTACGCGCACGTCGTAAATCTATTCCTCGTCGCTTACACGATCTCCTACATCGTTTCCGGACGATTGGTCGACAAACTCGGCGTGCGTCTAAGTCTCGCGCTCTTTATCGGCTGGTGGTCCGTCGCCAATATGCTCACGGCTTTTTCTCGATCACTGGGTTCGTTGGGGGCGTTTCGTTTCCTGCTCGGCCTCGGCGAGGCCGGCAATTGGACCGCGGCGCCGAAAGCCGTCTCTGAATGGTTTCCGGCTCGCGAACGCGGCCTCGCGATCGGTATCTACACGCTGGGCGCCACCATCGGCGCTACGCTCGCCCCAGTCCTGATTCTCGCCCTTGCCTCGTGGCACAGCTGGCAGGCAGCCTTCGTCGTCACCGGCGCCGCCGGCCTCCTCTGGCTTATTCCTTGGTTTTGGCTCTATCGCCGCCCTACGGAGCACCCGCGCATCACTGCCGAAGAACTCGCGCACATCGCGAGCGACTCTTCTGCCGAAAAAACCGCCGACGCGGCTGATTGGGGCGGCTGGCGCGCGCTCTTTGCCCGCCGCGAGCTTTGGCTTCTGGTTATCGGTCGTATGCTCACTGATCCGGTCTGGTATTTCTTTCAGTTTTGGTTCGCCAAGTATCTCTACGAGGGCAGGGGACTCGACCAAAAGTCCCTCTCGGTCACGTGGGTGGTGTTTCTCGCCGCCGATATCGGAGCCCTCACCGGCGGCTGGTTCTCCGGACGCCTCATCAAACGTAAAATAGCCCCTGCGATGAGCCGTCTCCGGGTTATGCTCGCTTGCGCCGCGCTGGTGCCGCTCGCCGCACTCATTCCGCTTTCTGGTTCGCTCTGGCTTGTGCTCGCTCTCGGCATGGTTGCCATCCTCGCGCACATGGCGTGGCTCATCAACCTCAGCGCCCTCGTCACCGACCTGGTCCCGCGCCGCTCGCTGGCCACCGTCTTCGGCCTCGTCGCCGCCGGCAGCACGCTGGGCGGAATCATGATGAACCAAGCCGTCGGCCAACTCGTCTCCGGTCATTCGTATGATCTGGCGTTTTATCTTATGGTTGGTGTCCACCCTTTGGCTTGGACGATTTTGTGGTTTGGTCGCGTGTTACGACCTTCAGCGATTACGGCGCCCTGAAATTTGTTCAACTCAGTGAACGATTTCACTGAAATCAGGATTGTTTGCGATCAAAGTCGCTAGTCTCATCGTATTTTAGCCCCTAGGAACCTGCGTTCCTTCTATAACCCCACCCGTCCAGCTTCATCTCGGCTGCAACTTTACCATGCACACCTCGCTATCCCTGCGTCTCGTCTTAACCCGGCTTTTGATCGCGCTCACGCTCGCCGCGCCCGGTCGCGCTTGGTCTCAAGCAACTGCTTCTGCCCCGACTCCCGCGGCTACAAAAACCGCGGCTAAGGAAGA
>CAJAFD010000283.1 GCA_903938935.1 uncultured Opitutia bacterium | reverse complement strand
GGGACGGCTTCGGCTCCAGCGCGAGCGGCGCGGACGACGCGGTCGGCGAAGCCGGGGCGAAGTTGGGCGGAGGCGTGGCGCTGGAGTTGTGCCCAGGCGCGGGTTTCAGTTTTCATGAGGGGATTGATAATGTTCTCGGAGGTGTTCGCGAGCGCGATGTAAGCGGGCTTTTACCGCGGCGACGCTGGAGCGCAGGGTGACGGCGATCTCGGCGTGGCTGCGGCCTTCTTGGACGAGGGCGAGCAAGGCGCGATCTTGGGGGCGGAGTTGATCAAGCGCGTGGCGCAGCGCGTCGAGCTCCTCCGAGCCGACCGCGCCGGAGGGTTCGGGGACGTTTTCGTGCTCGGGTGCGAAAGGCGTGAAAATCCGGCGGAGTTTCTGACGACGGAGGTGATCGATGCAGGTGTTGCGCGCGAGGCGAAACAACCACGATTCAAACTGCGCGGGCGCTTGCAGGCGATCGATCGCACGAACCATTTTGATGAAGATGAGCTGGGCGATGTCTTCAATGGAGTCGCTGCGGCCGATGATCGCGTAAACAAAACCGGCCACGCGGTGCTGGTAAGCCACGATGAGCTCGCGCTGAGCATCCGGTTCGCCGCGTTGTGCGCGGAGAATAAGTTCGACCGGAGGTGTCGGTTGCGAGGATTCCATACCGTGTTCATTGCGTTACCTTAGCCAGACGCGGGACGACAACTAAGGATGCGCAGCATTGCGATGAGGGGGCGGTAGCAGTGAGGCAACCTTTCCTGAGCAAACAATTTGGCAACCAGGCGCAACGTTCTGCCCAAAATCCGCTATCGCGAGTGCGACGCGAGCGCCGGCGCTCAACGCCCGAGCATGCGCACTCGCCGATCTTTACGCGGGAACTGCAACGTGACCACGGTGCCGACAGCTTCTTTGCTTTCGATGCCGACTTGGCCGCCATGTTCGCGCATGATGCGCTGGACGATCATGAGGCCGAGGCCATGGCCGTCGGGTTTGGTGGTGTGATAAGGCTGAAAGAGGCGCACGAGGTCCTCCTGCTTGATGCCGCTGCCGCTGTCGCCGAAGAGCAAGTACACGGATTCATCGTCGGCCCGCGCGCGAATCTTGAGCCGGCCGCCAGGTTGCATGGCGTCCATGGCGTTTTTGTTAATGTTAAAAAAGACCTGTTTGAGTTGATTGCGGTCGGCCATGACTGAGGGCAAATCGGCGAGCGCGTCGGCTTCCACCGCAATGCGCCGATCGGAAAATTCCCGCTGTTGGAACTTCAACACCTCCGTCAAAACTTCAGCCAAATCGAGCTCCGCCAAATCGGGCGGACGCGGGCGGATCGCATCGAGGAAGTTACTAATGATCCCATCCAGCCGAGCGACTTCAGCGCGGCAAACCGACACGGACTCCGCGAGCGACTCCGCTTCTTTCGAAGCTTTGAGTTTCTTCAGCTTTCGCTCCATGAGCTGCAGATGAATCGTAAGTGAATTGAGTGGATTGCCCAACTCGTGCGCGACCCCCGCCGCCAGGAGCAGAATCGAGGACGTGCGCTCATCCTCGAGTTGTTGCGCTGTGGTTTGTTTGTCGCGCGTGACGTCGGTGAGGATGACCGCGAAACGGCGCGCATCCCCTCGCCCTTCGCCGCGAAACGGCACCATATAAAGACGCACCGTGCGGTGCTCCGGATAAGTCAGCTCAAACTCCCGGGCGACGACGGGCAACGCCGCCGCGGTGTCATCTTCGAGCGCCGCGCCCAATGACGGCCGCAATCCGGGCACGAGGCGCCAGAGGATCTGGCCGGCGAGTTCGTCCTCGCCGATGCCGATGAGGCGATGCGCGGCGTCGTTGGCGTAATCAATTTCGCCGTCGAGCGTGATCACGAGCACGCCTTCTTGCAGCGTGTTGAAAATCTCTTCAAACAACCCGCGTTCGCGCGCGAGGCGTTGGACCAAGTTGGCCAGATTGACGGAGTCGAGCGTGTCGAGACGCCCGAGCACCCGATCAAGCGAGGAGTTTTTCTTGCCGGCCATTTTGGAGGAACTTGGTGAAGGCGGCGGCGGCGGTCAACGCCGTGACCACCGCGCGGCGCTGAAGTTAACCGCCGAGAAAATCCATCTGCGTGGGATCGACGCGACTGGCCATGAGTTTGCGCAAAAACATCTCGCGGTGCTGCGGAGTGCGCCCGAGCCGCAACACCGCTTCGCGATGCTCTTCGGTGCCGTAGCCTTTATGCGCGGCGAAACCGTAGCCGGGAAATGCTTGATCGAGGTCATTCATGAGCCGGTCGCGCGTGACCTTGGCGATGATCGAGGCCATCGCGATGCACAGGGAACGCCCATCGCCCGAGACGACGCCGGTGTGCGGGTAAGGAAAATTGCGCAACGGCAACCCGTCGACCAACACGCGCGCTGAGACCGTCGGTTGAAACGTCGCGAGCTCCTCGGGTGCGGAAAAAAGATCCGGCTCGATTTTGTGTTCAAATGCGCCGGGCGGATAAATGCCTTCGAGCGCGCGGCGCATGGCGATTTTAGTCGCGCCGAGGATGTTGAACTGGGCGATCTCGGCGACGTCGGCTGTACCGAAATGCGCGTGGATTTTCCCTTCGGCGGCGAGCGCTTCGAAGTCGATCCAGAGCAAGTCGCGCTCGGCGGCGGTGAGCTGTTTCGAATCGTTGATGCGGCGGGCGTTGGTATCGGCCCAGCGGCTGTCGAGAAATTCACGCGTGACGAGCACGGCGCCCGCCACGACCGGCCCCGCGAGCGCGCCGCGGCCGGCTTCATCGACGCCGATGAGGCTGGATACGCCTTCGATCTGCTTGAGATCAAAGCCGCGAAGTTGTCGGCGTTTAGACATGCTCGATGAGACGAAAAAGGGAAGCGGGCGGTCGCGCGGATCCTCACCACTCCATCTTGGGGGGCGGTGGTTTGAGCGGGAGTTCGTCGAGTTTGCCGGCGGCGGAAACGACTTCGTAGGCGGTGCGAAAGTGCAGTTTGGCGTAGTCGCCGAGGGCGCGCGTACCGAATTTCTGCATGATCTGATCGGCTTGGATTTTGACGAGCGGCCCCGCGCCTTTTTGGAGTTTTTCGCCGAATTGTTTAGAAAGCGCGTGCATGGCGCGGATAAATTCAGCGCGGGCGACAACCGAGGCGGCGGCGACGACCGGGTCGGACTCGGCCTTGGTGCGCATCCGGAGCTCGAAATTTTGCACGCCCTTTTTGGTGAGTTCGCGCTGCACGAGCGGCTGTTCGGTGAATTGGTCGAGCAGGCCCCACGGCACGGAGCGCTTGGCGAGCGCGTCGCCGAGGGCGGTCGCATGTTGCCAAGCGAGGAGGCGGTTGAGGTTGGCGCCGGGTCGACCCATCAGCTCGTTGTAGCGCGCCATCGTGCGACAGTAGCAGACTTCGACGACGACGCCCTTGGTCTCGCGGATGATGGCGTCGAGCCGGATGATCTGCGTATCGACGATTTTTTTCGAATCTTGCACGCCGGCTTCGCGCCACGCGTCGATCATGGCTTTGTCTGCGATCACGGTCGCGGCGACGACGGGGCCGAAAAAATCGCCTTTGCCGCTCTCGTCGAGACCGGCGTGCGCCTCAAACCAATCGGGATGGAGCACCTCGTCGTAGCCGAGTTTCGCCGCCATGGTGATTTCAGGCTCGAGCGTCATCGTGACGAACTCCTCGGTGCCCTTGCCGGCGATGACGACGACCTTGCGTTTATCGTAGGCGGTCACGTTCACATCGGTGCCGCGAAAGGCGAAGCGCGCGTAGGGCACCTCGAACGGCTCCCATTGGCGGGCCACGCAGAGCGCGCGCAGCTTGTCCATCTGCACGTCGTCGAGCTTGATGGTGTAAGTACTGAGCTTTTTGGGTTTTTCCTCGGCAGATTCTCCGCGCTTGGCCATGAGACCACCGAGTGTCACAAAAACTGCGCCGATGACACGCAAAACTTCCGCGCCCCAACATGCCGCCGCCCTCACGGCTCGCCGCGCCGAATTTTCCGCCGCCCTGCTCGATTGGTATCAACGTCACGCGCGCGTGTTGCCGTGGCGGGAAAACCCATCGCTCTACAAGACGGTTGTGAGCGAATTCATGCTGCAGCAGACGCAGGTGAAAACCGTCCTGCCCTACTTCGCCCGTTGGCAGGCCGAACTGCCGGATTTTGCCGCGCTCGCCGCCGCCTCCGAAGCGCGCGTCCTCAAGCTCTGGGAGGGGCTTGGATATTATTCGCGCGCGCGTAACTTGCACCGTCTCGCCCAAGCGGTCGCCGCCCGCCCGGCACCGCCGCGCACGCCGGACGAGTGGCGTGAATTACCCGGCGTCGGTCCCTACACGGCCGCCGCGATCACCAGTATTACCTTCGGCGCGCCGGTGGCCTGCGTGGATGGCAACGTCGTGCGCATCCTCGCCCGTCTCACCGCCGATGCCACGGAGTTTCGCGATAGTGGCAGCGCCGCCAAAACCCTCGCGCCCCTCGCCGATCGCCTCGTACCGGCCGCGCGCGCCGGCGACCACAATCAGGCCATGATGGAACTCGGCGCGACCGTGTGCACGCGACAAAACCCGGCCTGCCTGATGTGTCCGGTCCGGCACTTTTGCGCCGCCGCCAAGCAGGGCGAAACGCAGGCGTTTCCCCGCCTCGCGCCGAAGCAAATCGAGCAGCGCGCCGTCACGCGCCTGTGGTGCCAACGCGACGGCGCGCTGTTGCTCCATCGCGCCGCCGCCGAGGCCCGCCGACTCGCCTTGCAACACGAACTCCCGAGCGCCGCGCACCTCGGGCTCACCGAAGCGACCGCCGCCAAGGGCACGTTGTTGGCCACGAAAAAACGCGGCATCACGCGCTACCGCATCACCGAATCGATTTACACCTGCGCCGCACCGCGCGGAAAACTCGCCGGCGAATGCGTCTGGGTTCCGCTCGCAGAATTATCCGCGATCACGCTCTCCGGCCCGCACCGGCGCTGGATCACGGAAATCATCGCGCGCGCCTGACGCGTTCACTTAACCAAACCGCTCCGCCAGCAGCGTCTCCAAGTACTGCCGCGAACGCAGCACCGCCTCGGGCGAAACGCGTGGACTCAGTTCAAGCACCAGCGCGTGCTCGGGTTGCCAGAATTCGCTGATCATTTTAAAATCAATCCGGCCCTGGCCGATCGCCTGATGATCCTGTCCTTGGTCGTTCACATCGTGCAGATGAAAGCCGATCAGCCGCGCCGCATTTTGGGCCAGATGCGCCCGGTGATCGAGCAAGCCCATCGACTGCTTGATGTCCGCATGACCGGTATCGTGCCAATAGCCCACCGGCGCACCCGCCGGCAGACCGGCCAAAAACTCCGCGTAGTCGGCATCGAGCGGCAACTCGTCGAAGCGCTCGCGGTTTTCGAAACCGAGCTGCACGTTTTTCGCCGCCGCGTAATCAAGAATCTCGCGCACGCTCGCCTGCGTCTGCGCCCAGAATGGCCCCATGCGCTTCCGCAGCTTGGCCCTAGCCTCCGTCAGCATCGCCGCATACTTAGCGTCGCCGTCGCGCCCGGCGTGGGGGTTGAGACGCAGGTATTCCTGGAGTTTACGCGCGGGGTTGCTCCAGAAAAAGCTGACGCTCCCCAAGTGACACACCAACACCCGCGCTTGCACCTGTGCCGTGAAATCGATCGAGCGTTTCGTATGGCGCAGCCACTGATCATGCTCCTGCGCCGTGCGGGCCGAGGGTTGAAACAAATTCGGCATCGGCTGCATAATCCCCGTCGGCAACGGACAGAAATTGTGGGTCGAACCCACTTGAATGACACCTTCGGTCACCGCCTGAAGGATCCCTGGCACGAGCGAAATCCGGATCCCATGGCTCAACTCCACCCGGCTAAAACCCAACGCGGCCATTTCCTGCGCCATCTTGAAACCGTCCTGGTGACGATGGGAACACCAACAACTGGAAAGCGATAACGTGGGCCGCACCCCCGCATCACGAAGCTAAGCGCGGCCCGCTGGCACGCAAAAAAACCGCCGTCAGGAATTAACCCGACGGCGGCTTAGGAAAAAGATGACGCGATTCTTAGTCGGCGTGGCGGCGGCGGAGCATCGCGGTGAAGGCCATGACCTTCTCGCGGCGGCGGCGCTTTTCGCACGGCTTCTCGAAGTAACGCTTGGCGCGGGTGCCCTTGATGATGTTCTCGCGCTCGAGCTTCTTCTTCATGCGACGGATGGCACGGTCGATGGGCTCGTTTTTGCGGATTTTGATTTCGATAGACATGCTCGGGAGACGGTTGGTGAAAGGAAAAGGGTGTTAACAAGCCAAGCCGCCTCGCTCGCGTCAATGGCTTTTTTCCAGCCCTCTGGCCCGTGATTTAACGGAGGTGATTTGCGGCGTTTTCAGGCTTTCGCCTTGCACGCGCCCCACCCGCCCCTTGCCTTGCCCTACCGTGTCGTCCGCTGATCAGAACTTTGTCCATCTCCACGTCCATTCGGACTACAGCTTGCTGGACGGAGCCTGCCGCATCGACCGCCTCATGGACCGCGCCGT
Organism: uncultured Opitutia bacterium; assembly: GCA_903938935.1. Classification (GTDB taxonomy): domain Bacteria; phylum Verrucomicrobiota; class Verrucomicrobiia; order Opitutales; family Opitutaceae; genus Tous-C4FEB. Next base: position 297 of record CAJAFD010000283.1, on the reverse strand, counting down.
GGCCCTCGGCATGCCGGCCCTCGCCCTCACCGACCACGGGAATCTCTTTGGCGCCATCGATTTCTATAACACCGCCAAGTCTAAAGGTATCAAACCGCTCGTCGGCTGCGAACTTTACCTCGTCGAGACTTCCCGTCTCGAAAAACACGGCCGCTCCGACGACGAGGGCAAAAGCATCTTCCATCTCGGCCTGCTCGCGAAAAACCTCACCGGTTACCAAAACCTCCTCAAACTGGTCTCCGACGCCCATTTAAAGGGCTTTTATTACAAACCGCGCACCGATCTCGAAACCCTCGC
>CAJAFD010000282.1 GCA_903938935.1 uncultured Opitutia bacterium | reverse complement strand
ATCATAGCGCGCGTCGCTCCAGCCGTTGAAATTGTAGCCGCCTCCGGTTTGGTGCACTTCGAGGTAAGTCACGGGATCGACAAAATCACCGACCCAGCGCGATGTGGTGATCGTGTAATTTTTACTCTGCTGGTTTTGCAGCCACGTTTTTTGTTCGAGCTGGACGAGGGCGATATCAATGCCGAGTTCGCGTTTCCACATTGCTTGGATGGCCTCGGCGACTTTGGCGTGGAGTTCGTCGTTGCGGATCTGGAGTTCGAGTTTCGGGAAACCGCGTCCGCCCGGAAAACCGGCGGCGGCGAGGAGACGACGGCCTTCGGCGAAGTCGTCGGGAATCGTGGCGCGCGCGGTGTAGCCCGCGCAGTCGGGCGGCGTGAAGTGGTGTGCCGGCACGCGCGTGCCCGAAAGCAAGTTGCGCGTGATCGACTCACGATCAAGCGCGCGGGCGAGGGCGGCGCGGACGTCGCGGCGGTCGAGCGGAGGTTTGGCGACGTTGAAGCGGAGAAAAAACGTTTCGAGGTAGGGCTCGATGCGCAGCTGCGAGGGTGATTCGCGGCGATAAGTTTCCACTTTCGAGAGGGGTAATTCGTAAGTGGCGTGGAGTTGGCCGGCGCGGAAATCACGTTCTTCGACGCCGGGATTTTCGATGGGATAAAAAACGATCTGCCGGAGGGCGACGTGAGCGGCGTTCCAGTAGTGCGGATTTTTTTCGACGATGAGGCGCGCGTTAGGCGTCCACTCGCGGAGGAGAAACGGGCCGTTGCCGACGAGGTTGGGCGGGAGCGTCCAAGCGGTGCCGCGTTGCTTGAGCGCGGAAAATGTAGCGAGCACGCGGGGGTTGATCGGAAAAAGCGCGGTGAGCGCGGTGAGGGTCGGGAAATACGGCGTGGGCCGCTCAAGCGTGACGACGAGCGTGCGGGCGTCGGGCGCGGCGACGCCGAGCGCGGCGGGGTCTTTGAGTGAACCGTCGTTGAGCGCGGCGGCGGATTTGATCGGATAAAGCAGGTACGCATTTTCGGCGCCGAGTGCGGGGGCAAGAATGCGGCGCCACGATTGCACGAAATCATCGGCGGTGAGCGGCGAGCCATCGGACCAACGCGCGGTGGCGCGCAGGTGGAACGTCCACGTGAGACCGTCGGGCGACACTTCCCAGCGCTCGGCGACGCCGGGGATGGGCTGGGAGGTTTTCTCGTCGAGCGTCGTGAGCCCCTCGAAAAGCGCGACGGCGAGGTTTTGGTCGGTGCTGGCGCTGATGAGCTGCGGATCTAGGTCTTGGGGTTCGGCGCCGTTGCCGAGGTGGAGGATGCCATCACGGTTGCCCGCCGTAACGCGCGTCTCGCGTGGACCGCAGCCGACGAGAAAAATTCCGGCGCAGAAAAATAAATAGACGGACAGGCGCAGTCGCATCCACGCACACAACAGCCGCCCGCGCTCGCTGGCAAAAGGGTTTTCTGCGCTTTGCTGAGTTTAGATTCAGCTGTTGAGAGCAATATCCTTGATTCGCAAATTCTCACGCCGCGAGCGCGTGGATGTAGTGGGAGAGTTGGCGGTCGGTGAGGGCGGGAGTTTTCTGGAGCGTTGTGAGGGCTTTGGGTTCCCAGAGCATGCTGCGGAGCGGTTCGAGGAAGCGACGGGGGAGGTTGGGCTGCACGACGTTGCGCAGGATCGCGAGGGTCTGACGCGAGGCGGGGAGGCCGAGCCATTCGAGGACGCCAAAGATGCCGTTGCGCTCGTGGATGGCGTTGATCTCGGTCCAGCGGGGGGCAGGGGAGCCCCGGAGCTCGACGTGGGCGGAGACAAAGGCCGTCAACGCGGGTGTCTCGGCGAGGTCGGTGATGAGCGCAGGGCAACGGGCGGCGACTTGGAGGGCTTCAAGGCGCGAGAAAGCAAACGGCGCCATGAATTCGCACACGGCGGCGGGGACGAATTCCAGGTAAGGTTGCCAGTCGGCGGTCGTGAGGGTCTTGGCGGCGGTGGCGAGGGCTTCGGCGCTCGGTGTGATCGCGATCCACTCGGTGCCGTAGAGACGTTCAAATTGGACGTCGGGCCAGTGCGTCACGCGGTGGAGGACGCCGCTGTGCGACCAAGTCAGCGCGAGGGGCACGTAGCATTTCACGTTGCGGGCGCGGCGGGTGATCGTGGGGGCGGAGGAAGCGGAGCGGGCGGAGGAGCGTGGGGAATTGATTAAGTTCATGAGCGCATCCTACCGGGTGGGGTGGGACATTGGCTGGCCCAGCTATCAAAATGTTTAAATTATTTTTTGGGCCTAATTTTTTGCGCGAAGGGCGCCTCGTCATAATTCTGGCGTTGCCCTGACGGCGGGCGGACTGATTCGTAGGGGTGGCTCTGGCCACGAAATCATGAACTCACGCGCGCAACAGTCCCGACCTCCGCTCGAGCGGATGCTGCGCATCCACGAGGAACTCCGTCGCGGGGCGCTCGTGAACTGCACGATGCTCATGCATGCGCTGGAGGTTTCGCGGAAGACGGTGGTGCGCGACATCGCGTTCATGCGGGATCGGTTGGAGTTGCCCATCGAATTTGACGCGGGGATCCAGGCGTACCGCTACACGACGCAGGTGAACGCGTTTCCGACGGTGAACGTGACCGAGGGCGAACTCCTCGCGTTGCTCGTGGCGCAGCGGGCGTTGGAGCAGTACCGCGGCACGCCGTTTCACCGGCAACTCGAGGTGGCTTTCGGCAAACTCGCGGGTGGTCTGCGCGACAAGATTTCGTTTTCGCCGGCGGATGAATTGCGCGCGGTGTCGTTTAAAAACATCGGGCTGGGGAAGACCGACCTCGCGGTCTTCAATGCCCTGAGCGCGGCGGTGCTGCGGCACGAGGAAGTGACGTTCAACTACCGCAAGCCCGGCGAGACGCAATCTGCGCCGCGTCACGTGCGGCCCTATCATTTGGCGAACCGCGAAAATTCCTGGTACCTGGTCGGTCACGACGTGGAGCGGGATGCGTTGCGGACGTTTGCCTTACCGCGCATCGGTGACGTCGTGGGTGGCGGGGCGACGTTTATGCGTCCGGAGGATTTTTCGCCGGAGAAATTTTTTGCGAGCGCGCTCGGTGTATTGGGCGGTGACGGTGATCACCGCGTGGTGATCCGTTTCGACGCCAGCGTGGCCGAGCGGGTGCGCGAACGCGAGTGGCACGAATCGCAGGAGATGCGTGAGCTGGCCGGCGGCCGGCTGGAATTGCGGTTGCACCTCGGGGCTTTGGTGGAGGTCGAGCAATGGGTGCTCGGTTGGGGCGCGGCGGCCGAGGTGGTCGGGCCGGCGGAGTTGCGCGCGAGTGTGCGCAAGACCGCTGCGGCGCTCGCCCGCTTATACGCGGAATAATTTTGGGTTCAGGGTTTGAATCCTCTCGCCTCGCGGGCGTGCTGATTGCTCATTTTTGAGACCCCGTCGCCCTATGTTCCCATCCGTTTCGTCCTCCGCCCGGCTTGTTGTAGCCGGTTTTATCGTCGCCCTGGTCGCTCCGTTCGCCACGGCGCAGACTACGCCCAGCAAAAACGAGCTCGTGCTCCAAAAATGGTCGGGTGCCCTCAATGTCCCTGATCCCGTCGCCTGCGCGGTCGATCCCCAAGGCCGCGTTTATGTGGCCTCGACCACCCGCCGCAAGGTCGGCGACCTCGACATCCGCGAATACCGTGACTGGATCCCCAACGACGTCGCGCTCAACAGCGTCGACGCCAAACTCGCTTTTTTCCAAGACGTCCTCGCGCCCGGCAAAGTCCGCGCTCCGCGTGGCTCGCTCAAGGACAATAACGGCGACGGCTCCATTGACTGGAAAGATCTCACGACGACCACCGAACGCATCTATCAAATGCGCGACACCGACGGCGATGGCGTGGCCGACAAGATGACCGTTTTCGCCGAGGGTTTTAATACGCCCGTCACCGGCATCGCCGCCGGTGTGATGTACCATGATGGCTGGGTCTACGCCACCATCGCGCCCGATCTTTGGCGTTTCAAAGACACCGACGACGACGGCGTCGCCGACATCCGCGAAATTCTCGTGCACGGCTTCGGCGTCCACATCGCCTATGCCGGCCACGACATGCACGGGCTCACGGTCGGTCCTGACGGCCGCATTTATTGGAGCATCGGCGATAAGGGCGCCAACGTCACCTCCAAGGAAGGCCGCCACTTTTATTATCCCAACGAAGGCTCCATCCTCCGCATCGAGCCCGACGGTTCCAACTTCGAGGTCTACGCCCACGGCGTGCGCAATCCCCAAGAGCCCGCCTTCGACGATTTCGGTGATCTCTTCGTCGTGGACAACGACGCCGACATGAAAGGCGAACGCGAACGCTTCGCCTACATCGTCGAGGGCAGCGACACCGGTTGGCGCTGCAATTATCAATACATGAAGGAATCTGCCCCGTGGATGCGCGAGGGCCTTTGGAAACCACATTTTCCCGGTCAGGCCGCTTACCTATTGCCCGCGTTGCTCAATTATTCCGACGGGCCCGCCGGTTTCAAACGCGACCCCGGTACCGCACTCAGCGACGCGCAGCGCGGCCTGTTTATCCTCAACGAATTTCCTTCCGGAAAAATGCGCGCCTTCCGCGCTGAGCGTGACGGCGCTTCCTTCAAGATGGTCGACGCCCGCATCCTAAGCGAGGGCATCATGGGCATCGGCCTCGCTTGGCACCCTGATGGCTCGCTATTCATGGCCGATTGGATCGGAGGTTATCCGCTCGATGGCAAAGGCGCCGTCTGGCGCGTCGAAACTCCCGCCACCGCCAAAGACGCCCAGCGTCTCCAGACGCGTCTCTTGCTTTCTGCCGGTTTCGCTAAAACCGCTTCGGCGGAACTCATCGCCCTTCTCGGTCACCGCGATCAACGCGTCCGTCAAGGCGCCCAACTCGAGCTCGCCAAACGCGGCCAAGCCGAAGCGCTCCTCGCCGTCGCCCGCGATGCCGCCGCGCCGCTCCTTGCTCGCGTGCACGCCGTGTGGGGTTACGGCCAACTCCTCCGCCGCGCCGCCGCGCCCGTCGCCGCTGCGTGGCCCTTGCTCGCGGATGCCGACGCGGAAATCCGCACGCAGGCCGCGAAAATCCTCGGCGACGCCGCGAGCGCGAAACCCGACGCCAAACGCCTCATTCCGTTGCTCACGGACACCGCCCCGCGCGTGCGTCTCCAAGCCGCGATTGCCCTCGGTAAACACGCCGAGCCCGCCGCCGTGGACGCGCTTTTCGCGTTCGCCGCCGCCGATGCCGGTGCGCCGGTGTTGCGGCACGGCGCTGTGATTGGCCTCACCGGCTGCGCCACGGCCGCCCAACTCGCCGCGCGCAAAAACGATCCTTCCTTAAACATCCGCCTCGTCAGCGTCGTCGCGCTCCGTCGCCACGTTTCCCCGCTCGTCGCCGAATTTTTAAACGATGCCGATCCACTCGTCGTCGCCGAAGCCGCCCGTGCGATTCACGACGAACGCGGCATTCCCGCTGCGTTGCCCCAACTCGCCGCGCTCATCGACGCGCGTTCGCCCAACGAGGTGATCGCGCGTCGTGCGCTCAACGCCAACCTCCGCCTCGGTACGCCCGCCGCCGCGGACCGCTTGCTCGCGCTGGCCCTCGATGGGCGCGCCGACCGCTTGCTCCGCGAAGAAGCACTCGCGAGCTTGCGGATGTGGAACGCGCCCGAGCCTCTCGATCTCGTTGATGGCTTTGCGCGCACGTTTAAACCGCAACCCATCGCCGCCGTCCTGACGCCGAAACTCGACGCGCTCCTGGCGTTGACCGATCCGGAACTCAAAACCCTCGCGATCCAAATCATGATCGCGCACGCGCTGCGGGCCGCCCCCGCGCAGATCGCCACCATCGTCGCGGAAACGGCCGCGCCCGGCGAACTCCGCGCTCAAGCCCTCCGCCTCCTCGCTGATCCCGCGCTGCGCGGTGAAACTGCTTTCGCTGCGGCCCTGAATACCGCACTCGCTGCGGCCTCGCCCGAGCCGTTGCACGGTGCGGCGCTCGCATTGCTCTTACCGGCTCAACCCGACCGTCTCGTCGCCGAGGTGCCATCGGTCCTGCAATCGCGTACGCTTCCCGAAAAACAACACGCGCTCGCGCTTCTCGCTCAAGCCGCCACGCCGGCCGCCGATGCGATTCTGCTCACGTACGCCGACACCTTGGTCGCCGGCACCTGCGCGCCCGATTTGAAACTCGATGTGCTCGACGCCGCGCGCGCTCGCGCCACGGCCAATCCTAAGCTCGCGGCGCAAGTCGCAGCTTACACCGCGTCTGCCGCCGGCGTCGCGCAGAGCGAGTTGCTCCTCGGTGGTAACGTCCTCGCAGGCCGGGAAATCGTCCAAAATAATCTTAACGCCAACTGTCTCGCTTGCCACGGCATCGAAGCCAACGGCGGCAGCGCAGTCGGTCCCAACTTGAGCACCATCGGCAGCCAGCGTGACCACACTTATCTCCTCGAATCGTTACTCGTGCCCAACGCCAAAATTGCCACCGGTTACGGCCTGGTGAGTGTGACGCTTAAAGACGGTTCCGTCGTCGCGGGCACGATCGCACGCGAGACGCCGCAGTCGGTCGGGGTTCGGCTTTTTGACGGCACCAACCGCACGCTCGCGCGCGCCGATATCGTGACGCAAACCCCGCCGGTTTCCATCATGCCGCCGATGCTCGGTATTTTGCAGCCGCGCGAGGTGCGCGATGTCGTGGCGTTCCTCGCGGCGCAGAAGACGCGTTCGCGCCGCGGCGCCACCGGTACCGCCGCGCCCGACGGCGGACTGTGAGGTTTCACTTGGGCGTCGGCGGATGACGCCCGAGTGAGTCTTGGCAACGAGGCGCGTTGCTGCACGCTCGATCCCGATGAATGTTTTTTCCGTGGCGGCTCGTGGGCT
>CAJAFD010000281.1 GCA_903938935.1 uncultured Opitutia bacterium | reverse complement strand
CGTCCCGGCCAATCCACGTGCCGCAAGCCCCGCGCAATCTGCGCTTCGTTGATCGACCAACGTCCCACTAACTCGCGCGCGACGAGCGTCGCCGTGGCCGCGTTCCAACGTTGATAATCGCCCTCGAGATTGGTCGGCGGATAAGCCGCGAGGTCCGCGCCAAACACGTCGCTCACGCTCACGAGCCGCGAGCCGCATTCTGCCGCGCGCGCGCGAATCACACGCTCCGCTGCCAGCGGCATGCGGCCCATGACGACCGGCACGCCGGGTTTAATAATCCCGGCTTTCTCCGCGGCGATCAGCTCGACGGTGTGGCCCAGCATCTCGCAATGATCGAGCCCGATGGAGGTGATCACGCTGACGGCTGGCGTCACGATATTCGTCGCATCCAACCGCCCGCCCATGCCGACCTCGATCACGTTTACGTCGCAGCCTTTCCGCGCAAATTGCAGGAACGCCATCGCCGTCATGAATTCAAAAAAACTCGGATGATCATCCACGCCGCCCGTGGCCGCGAGTTGCGCCGCGATGGGGCGGAGTTCCCGCGTGTACGCCATGATTTCGGCCTCGGTCAAAATCTGGCGGTTCACTTGAACGCGTTCGCCGAGGCGCACGAGATGCGGCGACGTGTAAAGCCCGCGCCGCAAACCCGCTTCTTGAAAAATCGCATCGAGCATCGCCGAGACGGAGCCCTTGCCGTTGGTCCCCGCGACATGCACGCACGGCACCGCGCGCTCGGGCTGCCCAATTGCGGCCGCGAGCAGACGCATGCGATCAATGCCGAACTTCAGCCCTTGGGCCTTGAGGCTAAAAAGATAGTCCTGCACCGCCGCATAGTCGGACAGGGAAGGTTCGACAGACATGGGCGAACGAGAAAAACCACCACCGCGGCCGGAGGTCGTGGTTTTAGTTCTTAGCCGCGACCGAGGCGGGCACTTTTTTCGTGTGCAAAGCCGCGAGGATGTCGCGGAGCCGCTCGCGCATTTCGAGGCGCGGCACGATCTGGTCGATCAATCCGTGTTTGAGCAAAAACTCCGCGGTCTGAAAACCCGCAGGGAGCGATTGCTTCGTCGTGTCCTTGATGACGCGCGCGCCCGCAAAGCCGATCAACGCCGCTGGCTCCGCGATGATCACATCACCGAGCGTGGCGAAACTGGCGGTGACGCCGCCCATCGTCGGATGCGTGAGCACCGAGATGAAAGGCAACTTAGCCTCAGCCAAGCGACCCAGCGCCGCGCTGGTCTTGGCCATCTGCATGAGCGAGAAAATACCTTCCTGCATGCGCGCGCCGCCCGAGGCGCTGAAAATGATGCACGGCGTCTTCTTCGCGAGCGCGGTCTCGATGGCGCGGGTAATTTTCTCGCCCGCCGCCGCGCCCATGGCGCCGCCGCAGAAACGAAAATCCATCACCGCGACGGAAACTTTGATCCCGTAAATCTTGCCCGTGCCGCAGATCACTGCTTCGGGCAGGCCGCTGTCTTTTTCGTAGCGCTTGATGCGCTCCGGATAAGGCTGCGAATCGACGAACTTCAACGGATCGCCCGATTTCACGTCCGCATCGGACTCGACGAACGTACCTTCATCAAAGAGCGAATCGATGCGCGCCCGCGCGCCGATGGGGAAATGGTGCCCGCTGCGCGGCACGACCATTTGGTTATCCTCGATCTCCTTATTGAAGAGAATTTCGCCGGTCAGCGGATCCTTGGTGTAAAGACCCTTGGGGATCTCTTTCTTGGCGTTTTTGCGGACCTTGTAAGTCGGTTTATCAAAATGCATGGCGAAGGAGAAAGTTAACCGTGGGCAAACGTCACGACGTCGAGATTCAGCACGCCCGCGCGGCGCAGGACGCGCGCACAGCTGTTAAGCGTGGAACCAGTCGTAAAAACATCGTCGACGAGCACATATTTCAGTTCGGGAGTAAGGCGAGCTCCGGGAACCAGTGCAAAGGCATTTTTGAGGTTGGCCTGGCGGGTCTTCCGGTCGAATTCCGTCTGCGAACGCGTGTCCACATCGCGCCGCAGCAACTCCTCCACGCGTCCGCCGCCCACTCGCGCCAAAGCCTGCGCCAACAGGAGACTTTGATTAAAGCCACGCTCCCGGGCTTTGCGCGCGTGCAAGGGCACGGGCACCAACACCGCGCCTGCCACCTGCGCGCGCACTTCGGTCGAGCGCGCGAAAATCGCCTCCATGTCCGCCACCGCGTGCAAACCACGATGGTATTTCAACTCGATCACCAGCGCCCGCGCCGGCCCACGAAACAACACCGCGGTGCAACCCGTCCTAAACGCCGGATTCAATCCTTCGCAATGCGGACACATCCGCTCGCCTTCCATCACCCCGTAAAACGGCGACCCGCACGTCGCACAATGCGGCGCCTGCACAAAGTCGAGTTGGCCCGCGCACTTCACGCACAGGTGTTTGAAACCGCTGCCTTCGACTACGCTCCGACAAGCGACGCACGACGGCGGAAACACCACGTCTCCCAAGCCCCGCCAGAGTTCGCCGCCCGTGCTCACCGGTAAAACACCTTTTCCAAAAACAACCCCTGCGGCGGCGCCGTCTGCACGACATTCGTCCGCACCCGCGACGCCAGAATCGCCCGCACTTGCGCCGGCGTGAGCTTGCCCTCGCCCACCGCCACGAGCGCACCCACGAGGCTCCGCACCATTTTATAAAGAAAGCCGTTCGCCTCCGCCGTGATGCGCACGTGCGCGCCGCGACGCACGAGCTCCAAACGGCGCAAATCCCGCACGGTGTCTTCGCGCTCCACGCCGTTAAACGCCGAGAACGCCTTAAAATCATGCGTGCCGCGCAACTCCGCCGCCGCCGCCTCCATCGCGGTCAAATCCAACGGCCGAAACACCGCCCACGCATAGGGCCGCGTAAACGGATCCGCGTCGCCGAGGTGCACGTGATACGTATAAATTTTCCCCGTCGCCGAGAACCGCGCGTGAAACGTCGCCGGCACCGCGCGCACCGAGGCGATCTGAATCGCCGGCGGCAACTCCGAGCGCAACGCCGCCAACAACCGCTCCGGCGCGTGCCGCCACGCTGCTTCGAAGTGAAACACCTGCGCGCGCGCGTGCACGCCGGCATCCGTCCGCCCGCTCGCATGCGTGCGCACCGGCCCGCCGAAAATCTGCGCCAGACGCGCCTCAATGATATCTTGGATGCCGTTGCCGCCGGGCTGACTTTGCCAGCCGCTAAACGGCGCCCCGTCGTAGGCGCAGACACATTTCCAACGCGGGAGCACCGGCGGTTCAGCGGCTTTCATCGGGTGGATGCTGCGGAAATTTCTGATCGAGATAATCCTGCAAGATCAACGTCGCCGCCCGCGAATCCACGATCCCGCTCGCCCGGATTTCGCGACGCCGGCCCTTGGCGATAGTCGACTCCGCCTCGTGGCTCGTAAGGGTTTCGTCCACGAGATGCACCGGCAGCCCCAACTCCGCGCGCAACCGCGCCGCAAACGCATCGACTTCCTTCGCCTTGAATCCCGTCGTGCCATCCATGTTGAGCGGATAACCGAGCACCAGATCCGTCGCACGTCGCGCCTTCACCATCGCCACCAATCCCGCCCAGCGCCGCTCCGGTTCCGGCTCGACTTGGGCCGGCAACGGCGTCGCCACGCCGAGCTCATCGCCATAGGCGAGACCCAAGCGGCGCGTGCCGTAGTCGATTCCGATAAAACGCATGCCGCAAGTTCGCCCGGCCCGCCCGCGCGGTGCAATTTCAATTGCGACCTGCCCGCACCCGACTCTCTTTGCCTGATGGCTGCCGCTTCGCCTTCCCTTTCCCCCGCCGAACTCACGCGCTACAGTCGGCACCTGTTGCTTTCCGAGATCGGCCTCGCTGGACAACAACAACTCGCCGCCGCGCGCGTGCTCGTCATCGGCGCGGGCGGACTCGGCAGCCCCGCCGCGCTTTACCTCGCCGCCGCCGGCGTCGGCACGCTCGGCATCGCCGACTTCGACCGCGTCGAAGCGCACAATCTCCAACGCCAACTCCTCCACGACGACGCCTCCCTCGGCCAACTCAAAGTCGCCTCCGCCGCCGCGCGCCTGCGCCAAACGAATCCGTTGATCCGCGTCGTCGAGCACGCCGAGGGGATCACTGCCGCCAACGCCCTCAACATCTTCGCGGCTTACGATATTATCGTGGACGGGACCGACACCTTTCCCACGCGCTACCTCAACAACGACGCCGCCACCCTCGCGGGCCGGCCGCTGGTGTACGGCAGTATTTATAAATTCGAGGGACAGGTCACCGTGTTCGATCCGAAGCACGGGGCGCCGTGTTATCGTTGTCTGTTTCCCGAGCCACCGAGCGCGGGCATGGTGCCAAATTGCGGCGAGGCGGGCGTCATCGGCGCGTTGTGCGGCGTCATCGGCAGCCTGCAAGCGCTGGAAGCAATCAAGTTGATCACGGGCATCGGCGAGACCTTGCGCGGACGCTTGCTCATCTACGACGCGCTGAACCAAAAGTTCTCCGATCTCAAATTTTCGCGTTCACCTACGTGCCGCTCCTGCGCACCGTCACCCGCGATCACCGCCCTCAATCACGCAAATTACTCGTCCACCTGTCCGCCCGCATCCACGCCCACTTCCATGTCCCCAGCCGCCGTCCCATTAGAACTCTCCGTTGCAGAAACCCAGCGCCTCCTCGCCGCCGCTCCAGCTGAGACGTGGCTCATCGATGTGCGCGAGCCCCATGAGTGCGCCATCTGTTGCATCGCCGGCGCGCAACCGATTCCCATGCGCCAGATCCCCGAGCAATTGACCGTGCTGCCGCGCGACAAGCACCTGCTCATCCATTGCCACCACGGCGGTCGCAGTTTGCGCGTCACCGAGTACCTGCGCTCGCAAGGTTTCACTCGCGTCAGTAATGTCGAGGGCGGCATCGATGCTTGGGCTCAACAACTCGATCCTACCTTGGCGCGATATTGAGCCTCGCGGGTACGACCTATGGTATTATTGAACCTCACTCCGGACTGACCCAAAACGTCCTTGTATTAGGCCAAAAAAAACCCCGCCAGATGACGGGGTTTGCAACTACGAGAAAGCAGCGGAGGTTTAACCGCGAGCCTTCACCAGACCAAAGGCTTTCTTGATGTTCTGGACGCTCGGCATCGAGATACCGACGGCCGCAGCGATCTCCGGACCGGTCTTGCCGGCTTCCGTCATCGCCTTAACCTGCAATTTCATCTCTTCGGTGATCGTCGCGCGGGCGCGCTTCTTACCGGCGGCTGGGCGCGCGGCTTTCACTTTCGGGGCGCGGGTCTTCTTCGCGCGGACGCCACCGATCGACTTCAAGCGCTTGATTAAGGCCTGCATCGAATCGAAACCGTACTTGAGGGGCAAGCCCGCCAATTCGGCATCCATTTCTTGAGCAATCGACTGTTCTAAAGAGGCGAGCTTCTTTTTGGTCGCCTCAAGTTCTTTGATTTGTTCGGTGATCATCGGGACTATGAGGGGTCTTTTACTATTCACCCGCAAGGTTTATATAGCTGATTATTATAATAGTATTATCGCCAACTCAGATCGTCATCGCGTGATAACCTCCGTCTACAATGATCTCGGATCCGGTAATAAAGCCACCCGCGACATCGCCCGCGAGCAATAGTGTAGCACCGACGAGCTCCTTGGCTTCGCCGAAGCGTTTCATCGGGGTGTGGCCCATGATCGAGGTCACGCGCTCAGGGGAGAGGATCTTCCGATTCTGTTCCGCGGGGAAGAAGCCGGGCACCAAAGTATTAACGCGCACCTTCTGCGTCGCCCACTCGCGAGCTAGATTCTTCGATAGGTTATGGACCGCGGCCTTCGTCGCGGAATAGGTAAACACGCGCGAGAGCGGGACCACGCCCGACATGGAGCCGAGATTGATAATCGAGCCACCTTGGCCGCGCGTGACCAAGTATTTACCGAAAATCTGACAACCCAAGAACACGCCCTTCATATTAATCCGCACGATCCGATCAAACTCGTCTTCGGCGATATCGAGAAACGGCGTCGCCGAGTTCACACCAGCACCGTTGACCACTATATCAACCTGACCCGAGCGCGCCAACACCGTGGCCAACAACTGCTCGAGCGCCGCCTTCTCGCTGGCTTCAGCCGAGACAAAGTAGCCTTTGCCACCCGCTGCATGGATGCGGTCGAGGCGCGGCTTGGCCTTTTCTTCATTGCGACCCACGAGCACGACTTCCGCGCCGGCCGCCGCGAGGCCTTCACCCATTGCACCGCACAACTCGCCCGTGCCGCCGATGACGACCGCGACTTTGCCGCGCAACGAAAACAGTGAATTAAGATAATCAGGGGAGGTGCTCATATGATATTAGATAAAGAAGAAACAATGATCAAAGGCCGGACGCGTGTCCGTGATCAATTTAAAAGACGTTTGAGGCCGACCGCCTCAGCCCGACACCAACACCATATTAGCGTACTGCGTCGTATCCCCGGTGCGGATCAAGCCGATCGCCCCCGGCACGCGCCGCTTGAGTGCCACATGCGGTTCCGTCGCGACCTTCACGCCTTTCAGCGCCGCCGCAAAAGCCGCGCGCGTCGCCGCCGCGTTCTCGCGGGCAAATTCCTTGGCCATGAACGCCTGCGTCACGGTGTAATTGGCCCGCACCGCGAGCAACACCTGCAACACCGTGGGCACATCATCGATCAACGAAATGTCCACCGTTTCAATCTCAGGCCAAAACGGAAACCCGCGGTCCGCGATCACGAGCATGTTGGTGTGACGCACCCGCGCGAGCAGCGCGAGTAACTGCGGATTGAGGATGCCTTGGACGATCATGCGGGGAATGAAGTTTCAACCATTACGCTCGCTCCACGTCTTAAGATCCAGACCGAACTCCACCACCCACCCGCCCCGAAACCGCTCGCCCCCACGCGCGCAGTTGACGCGCCTTCGCCTCGCTTCACGGTTCTTCCCCAGCGCACCACCTGCGTTTCACCCGGTCCCTTCACCATGTTGCTTCCCCTCACGCCCGCCGACTTCGAGTCTTACCTCGCTGCGCTGCGTTGGCTCGTGCACACCCCGTCACCGTTCACCGAGCCCGCCGCCGTCACTGCGCTCATGGGTGAGGTCCGCACGCGGATGCAGCGGCTCCTTCCGAGTTACATCTGCACCGTCGATGTCGCGGGCAACCTCACCTGCGTGCCGCCCGCGATCGACGCCGCGCGTCCGCTCCTTTATCTGAGCGCGCACCTCGACACCGTCCCGAGCGAACCTACCTTGTGGACCGCGCCGTTTGCGCCGCATCCGGCCTATGAAGACGCCACGCAACTCGTCGCCCAAGGCGTCAACGATTGCAAAGCCGGCGTCGCCACCCAGCTCTGGCTCGCGCACCTCGCGAGCACCGGCGCGATCGCCCTCAACAACGTCATCTTCACGTTCACGTTCAAAGAAGAAGGCGCCGGCCCCAAGACGGGCGTCACGCTCGGTCAGGCCTTTGGCCACGCGCTCCCCGCGCCCACCACCGGCAGCACGTTGCTCGTCCTCGAAAACACCGTGCGCTCTGACCCTCCTTACGTGCCGCTGTGTTACACCGCCGAGAGCAGCAGCTACACCATCCGTCTCACGGGCACGCTCAGGCAACTCCGCTCCGCCCAACTCACGCTCGCGGAGTGGCGCCCCGTTTCCATCACGCCCACCACGCCCGTCACCGCGGACTTCACGTGGACGCACCACGCGCCCCTCGGTCACGTGTGCACCGCGCCCGCCGAGAAAAACCCGTTGCTCGCCGCGCTCCTCGCTACGGATGCGCGCACGCTCATCCGCGCCGGCGACGAACGTTCCCATGGCACCGTTCCCGCCGCCATCGGACTTGCGGCCAGTGCGTCGGCCGATGTCCCTCATCGTCTCACGCTCACCAAGCGCGGGCATTTTCCTTTGCCCGACGTCCTCGCCGAACTCGCCGACTTCGAATACAGCGCCGTCAAACCTTTGGCGCTGTCCGCCGGCTTCGACGTCGCCGCGCGTTGCGCCGATGCGCCCGTGGGCGCAGCCTTCATCGCGGCCGTCGCCTCGGGTCATGCGGGCTTTGATCGCAATCCCGGTTCATCCGACGCCACAATCATCACGTCATCACTGCCGCCCGCGTATCAGGCGCAGTTGCTGCCGTTGGTTTATGGCCCCGGCACGCGCTCGCAACGTCTCGCCTCGCCGCCGCGGCTCACGCACGGACCCAACGAGACGTTCCTCAAAGTCGCCGGTCGCCAATCGCTCGAGGTGCTGCTCGCCGCGCTCCACCGCGCAGGACACCTCACGGCTTAAACCCTCGCGCCCCTCGCGCCGCTCAGACCTGCTCGGGCCACACGCCGTGACAACGGTACCGCGCCCAGAGCGCCGCCGTCTTCTCGTTGTTCCTAAATCCGATTGCGACGATCCCCACCACGACGCCCCCGGCTCGCTCGATCAACGCGATCGCGGCGCGCGCTTGAGCTCCGGTCTCAATCCATTCGTCGGCCAGCAACACTCGCTTGCCCGGTGCAAACGCCCCGTGCGTAACTCCAACGTTTTCACCGTGCCCGAGTAATCCGTCGTCAACTCGCGATCATGCGCCACGGGCAACTGTCCGCCTTTGCGCACCGGCACGAAGCCCGCGCCCAGCTTCAACGCCAACGCCGTGCCGACGATGAAGCCCATCGCATCCAGCCCCGCCACGATGTCGATGCGCTCGTCGCGATAGGGTTTTACGAGATCCTCGACCAGCGCCGCAAACGCCGCCGG
>CAJAFD010000280.1 GCA_903938935.1 uncultured Opitutia bacterium | reverse complement strand
CTTTCTCCTCACGCTCGAAAACCCGCCCGACTGGATCAACGTCGGCACCGGCACCGACGTCACCATCCGCGAACTCACCGAAACCGTCGCCACCGTCACGGGTTTCACGGGCAAAATCGTCTGGGACGCCTCCAAACCCGACGGCACCCCGCGCAAACTCATGGATGTCTCTCGGCTCGCCGCGCTCGGTTGGCGCGCGCGCATCGCGCTCACCGACGGCGTCGCTAAAACCTACGCCTCGTTCCTCGCCGAACAAGCCGCCGGCACGCTCCGCGCCTAAGCGCGGCCCGCGCGCCCGACCGCTGCGGCATTTGGGCGCCGGAGGGCGTCGTCGGCCGCAGCATTTTTTCCCGTTACAAATTCCTCCGCGTCGCGTCACACTGCCCGTATGAATTTCCCCGTCTTCACGCTCGCCTTCATCGATGGCTTGGGCGGACCCGAGATGCTGTTGATCTTCGTGATCATCTTAATGCTGTTCGGTAAGGACAAACTCCCCGAGCTCGCTCGGGGCATCGGTAAATCGATGAAGGAATTGAAAAAAGCTACGACCAACGTCGAAGAAGAATTCAAGCGCGCGCTCCAAGAAGACGAATACCGCCAAAACCAGACCAACTCTACGCCCGCCATCACCTCCGCGCAGCCCGTCGCCGCGCTCTCGGCCGGAACTTCGCCTGAAACAACTGCGGAGGACACGATCCCAGCTTCGCCCGTGGCCACCGATGCGCCCGTGCCGCCCGTCGCCAGCGAACCGGTCGCCGCCGCCGATGTGTCCGCGCCGTTGAACACCGATGTTTCTTCCGCGCCGATCGTGTCGCCCACGCCGGCGCCGGCTCCAGCCCCGCGCAAGCCCGCCGCACCCCATCGCGGCCGCGCCGACGTCTGAGCGCGCGTCCGACTCGCTCGGAAAACCAGGCTGGCCCTGGGACCGATTTCGGCCTCAGCCTCGCCGGATGAAATTCTTTCCGCGCTGGCTCGTTTTGCTGCTGATGCTCGCGGGTTGGGTCGGCGCGCGTGCGGCCGATACGCCGCCGCCGCTCATCTTGATTTCGCTGGATGGTTTTCGCTGGGATTACTGCGATCTCTATCCCGCCGAGACGCCCCAACTCCGGGCTTTGATCCGCGAAGGCACCACGGCGCGCGCGCTCATCCCGGTATATCCTACCAACACGTTTCCCAATCACTACTCGATCGTGACCGGCCTATATCCCGCGCGCCACGGGATGATCAACAACGACCACTTCGACCCCGTCCTCGGCGAATTTTTTAACTACAAAAACGCCGCGGCCGTCGGCGCCGCCAAATGGTGGGGCGGCGAACCGATCTGGACGACCGCCGTCCGCCAAGGCCGCGCGAGCGCCAGTTATTTCTGGGTCGGCTCCGAGGCCGAAAATCATGGCGTGCGTCCCACGTTTTGGAAAAAATACGATTACTCCGTCCCGTTTAAAAAACGCCTCGAAGAACTCGTCGGCTGGCTCACACTCCCCGCCGAAAAACGCCCCGCCGTGGTCACCTT
>CAJAFD010000279.1 GCA_903938935.1 uncultured Opitutia bacterium | reverse complement strand
CGTAGTTTTTAGAAAAACGTTCGTCGCCCTGGCGCGTGGGGGTCTGGCCAAACTGGATGCTGCGTCGCGTCGGGCAGCAGAGAGCGTCGGGTGCGTAGCCTTGGGCGAAACGCATACCGCTCTGCGCGAGCCGCGCAAGGGCGGGTGTCTCGTGGTAATCGCTGCGCGAGCCCGCGAGGTGGTCGTCCATCGCCTGCGAAAGACTCGTCCAGCCGAGGTCATCGGCGAGGATGAAGATGAAATTGGGCGCGGGGTTCGCGGCGTGCGCCCCGCGGCCGATAACTAAGGCGAGCAAGCAAAACAAAAGGCGGGAATACATGGGGAAAAAGCAAGCGATGGAGACCGGAACGACGAAAACGCAGAGGCCGAGTTGAGGGGAAATGAGCGGCCGGCCGCGGACTCAGGAATACGAGCGTCGGCCGTCGAGGGCGCTCTTGAGTGTGACGGAATCCGCGTAGAGTACGCCGCCGCCGCTCGGCAGACCGAAGCCGATGCGCGTGACCTTCACCGCCTGCTCGGGCGGGAGTTGCTCGGTGAGGTAATGGCACGTCGCCTCGCCCTCGACATCGTTGGACAACGCCAAGATCAACTCCGCCACCTCGCCCGCCGCCAAGCGCGCTTGCAAGGCCGCGAGATTGAGTTGATCCGGCCCGACGCCGTGGATCGGCGACAACTTGCCGTGCAAGACATGATACGAGCCGCGATACGCGCCGCTGCGCTCCAGCGCGACGAGATCGGGCACGTGCTCGACGACGCACACCACCGAACGGTCGCGGCGCTCGTCGGCGCAGATGCCGCACACGTCGCCCTCGGCGAGGTTGCCGCAACGCTCACAACGCCGCACGGAGCGCGACGCGGCTTCGAGAGCGGAGACGAGCGCCGTGAGTTGCGCGGGCTTTTCGACCAGCAGGTGCAACGCGATCCGCTCGGCCGAGCGATAACCCAGCCCCGGCAATTGCTTCAGCTGCTGCTGCAACGTCTCAAAGGCGGGCGTCATGAAATAAAAAAGGAGCCGCTCCGGCGGAGGCACCGCGACGCCGTGACCGGCGCCCGTCTCCGCCGCGAGCCGCCCGCCGGCCTTACATCATGCCGGGCATCTGGAAGGCCGAAGTGACCTTCTGCATTTCGGCGTCGTTGTAAGTCTTCGCTTGTTGGGCGGCATCTTGCACGGCGGCGAGGAGGGTTTCGCTCACGAGCTTCGCATCTTCTTTCAAGAACTCCGCGTCGAGCGCGATGGAGAGGAACTGACCCGCGCCGTTGATCTTGATTTTGACCGCGCCGCCGCCGGCCGCGACGTCGATCTCCTTCGCGGCGAGTTGGGACTGGAGCGACTCGATCGAGCGCTGCATTTTCTGAGCTTGTTTGAGGAGTTTGCCTACGCCGGCCATAGTGGGAGGAAAATTAAGGGTTGATGAGATGGAACGTGAAACGTCGAGAGACGCCCGCGCGCTTAAAGTGACAAGATTTTTTCGTAGCCCTCGCGAAACGTCGGGCACGCCGGCCGCCAGCCCGTGGCCGCCTTCAAGGCAGTATTGAGGATGATCCGATCCGGCGTGACCGCGCGCCGCCCGCCCGCCGGCACGCCCGTAAAGGCCGGCACCGGCAACCCGAGCCGCGCCGCGAGCCACGCCACCATCTCGCCCTTGGTCGCCGCGCCGTCGTCGGCGACATTGAAAACATGCGCGCCCGGCGCCAACGCGCTCACCGCCAGTACCGCAGCAACGATGTCGTCGCGATACGCGAGATTGAGATGCGCCTCGCCCCGCCCTGCCGCCGCGCCCGCGCGGACTTGCTCTAATAAATGATGCCGACCCGGCCCGTAAATCCCCGCCAAGCGCAACACCACGCGCTTCGCCGCCGCGTCCGTGGCGTGAAGTAAACGATGTTCGGCCGCGAGCAACGTCGCCGCGCGTTCATCGCCGCCCGTCGGGGCTGTTTCATCGACGCGCGCGCCGCCGTCCTGCGGATAAACCGACGTGCTACTCGTATAAATCACCGTGCCCGCCCCACCCTGCGCGCGCAACCAAGTCACAAGGCTCGCCATCCCGTCGCGGTAACTGTGCCGATAGCCTTCGAGCCCGCCGCCACCGGAGCTCACGCAATTAAGGACAACGTCGGCCCCGCCCGGAATGTCCGCGTGCCACGTGGCACTCGCGAGATCACCGAGCACGACGTCGCGCACCCCCTCGGCGCGCAGCGCGGCGGCTTTGTCGGCATTGCGGGTCAAAGCGGTCACGTTCATCCCCGCCGAGAGCGCGGCGTGGGCGACGGCGCGGCCGATGTAGCCGCAGCCGAAGATCACGAGCCGTTTACCGGCTAAAACATTTCCATGGGCAGGATCGCTCATTCCTTCCAACCTCACGCCATGCCCCACGTTCTGGCAATCCTCGCCACCGGTTTTGAGGAAATTGAAACCGTCACTCCGATCGACCTCCTGCGCCGCGCCGGCGTCGAGGTCGTGGTCGCAGCGTTGACCGAAGACCTGCTCGTCACCGGCCGCAGCGGCCTCACGCTCCGCGCCGACACCACGCTCGCCGCCGTCGGTGATCGCGCCTTCGACTGCGTCTTTTTGCCCGGCGGGCCAGGTGTCGCGCTTTTGCGCGCCGATCCACGCGTCCGCCCGCTCGTCCTCCGCCAACACGCCGCCGGTGGCTGGCTCGCCGCCATCTGCGCTGCGCCCACCGTGCTCAACGATGCGGGCTTGCTCACGGGCCGACGTTACACGGCGCACTTCTCCGTCGCGCCGGAATTGCCCGCGATCCTCGCCCATGAACGCACCGTGTGCGATGGTCGTCTCCTCACCAGCCGCGGCGCGGGCACATCGCTCGACTTCGCGTTGTTGCTCGTGGAAAAACTCGTCTCGCCCGCCAAGGCCCAAGAAATCTCCGCCGCCATCGCGGCCTGATCGTCGTTCGCCACCTCGCCCCCATGTCAAAGTCTCGTCCCAAAACTTACGATTTCCTCGTCATCGGCGGTGGTAGCGCCGGCTTCAACGCCGCGCGTGTCGCCGTCGGCCTCGGCCTCAAAACCGCCATCGTGGACGGCGCGCAGGAGCTCGGCGGGCTGTGCATCTTGCGCGGCTGCATGCCGTCCAAGACGCTGCTCTACATGACCGAGGTCCTCCACCTCGCGCAACAAGGCCGCACCTTTGGCCTCAAAATTCCCTCGGCCCGCGCCGACATGAAGGCGATTCAGGCGCGGAAGAAAAAGATCATCCGCGAGTTTGCCTCGTACCGCGAAGCCGCGCTCGCGTCGGGCAAGTTCGACTTGATCCGCGCCCACGCGCGTTTCCTCGATGCGCATACCCTCGCGCTCTCCGATGGCCGCACCGTCCGCGCGCGTCACATCCTCCTCGGCACGGGCTCCAAAGTCAGCGTGCCGCCGATTCCTGGCCTCGCCGAATCGGGTTTCTGGACGAGCGACGACGTGCTCGATCTCGATTACATCCCCAAGAGCGTGATCGTGCTCGGCGGTGGCATCGTCGCCTGCGAACTCGCTCAGTTTCTCCACCGCATCGGCACGCGCGTCACGCTCATCCAACGCAGCGCCCAACTCTTGCGCGAACACTCTGCTGACGCCGCCGCCGTGATTGAGAAAGCGCTCCGCGCCGAAGGCATCGAGATCTTCACCGACACCGCGATTGAGCGCATCACCCGCGAGCAGCGCGGCGTGACCGTGCGTTTCCGCCACGGCGGCAAAACCCGCACGCGCCGCGCCGCTCATCTGTTCAACGCCCTCGGCCGCGAGCCCAACACCACTGCGCTCAACCTCGCCGCGGCCGGTGTTCGAACCCTCGCCAACGGCCAAGTCATCATCAACCGCTGGCAACAATCCTCCGCACCGCACATCTACGCCGCCGGGGATTGCTCCGGCCCGCACGAGATTGTCCACACGGCGATTCTCCAAGGCGAACTCGCCGCCCGCCATGCCGCCAACGTCAAAAACCTCAAGCCCGTCGATTGGTCGCAATTGCTCACCGTCGTGTTCACCGATCCGCCGCTCGCGACGCTCGGCCGCCTCGAACGCGAACTCGACGCCGCCGGCGAGCCGTACGTGGTCGCGAGCTATCCGTTTAACGACCACGGCAAATCCATTCTCATGGACGCCAACGCCGGCTACGTGAAAGTCGTCGCCGAGCCCAAGCGCGGCCGCATCCTCGGCGCCGAAATCGTCGGCCCGCAAGCGGGCGAACTGATCCATGCGTTCAGCGGCCCGCTCGCGCTGCGCGCGACGGTCTTCGATCTCTTACGCGCGCCATGGTATCACCCGACGCTCGCCGAGATCGTCACCTACCCGCTCGAAGAGATCGCGGAGAAAATCGCGGCGCGTTGATCGGCCTCAGCCGGCGATTTTCAAGAGATCGGGCAACTCCACGCGTTTCTCGTAAATCGCTTTGCCGACGATGACGCCGTCGAGATTCGCGTAACGCTGGCCGAGCTCGGCGAGTTTGACGACGTCTTCTCGCCGGCTAACGCCGCCACTGGCGATCACGCCAAACTTACCCGCGCGCAACATCGCTTCCTGCGCCGCGAAATTCGGCCCGGTCAACATCCCGTCCGTACCGATGTCGGTGTAAATCAAGGTTCGCACACCGAGCGCGTCCATGCGCCGCGCGAGGTCGAGCGCGCCGGTGCCGGTGGTGTCGACCCAGCCTTTGACCGCGACTTTGCCATCTTTGGCGTCGATGCCGACGGCGATTTTTTCCCCAAAGGCCTGCACGAGTTCGCCGACAAAGCTCTCGCTCTCGGCCGCGCGCGTGCCGATGACGACGCGACTCACGCCGAAGCCGAGCGCACGTTCG
>CAJAFD010000278.1 GCA_903938935.1 uncultured Opitutia bacterium | reverse complement strand
CAAATCCTTAGGATTTTCACAACGGTAGCCATAGCGCACGCCATCGAAACGGGATAAATTCGCTGAACATTCCGCCGAAGCAATCACATAATAAGCCGGAATCGCATAGATCGTCGTCACGATACCCATCACCAAAATACTCAGGTAGACGTTAAGCCCCGTCACCGTGGAAAGCGCCAGCGCCGGCAACAGCATCACCACGCTCATGCGTCCGCATACCTTCAACAACACCGCCAAACCCGCGCCCAGCAATCGTACGCGATGATCGAACCGTTGATCGAGATAGCCAAACACCGTCGTGAGATTGAGTTTCCGCAGCAGCCCCACAAAAACAAAGCCCACCAAAATGCCCGCAAACGCTTGGGCCGGCGACGACCCGTAGGCCATCCAATCCGTCGAATAACTCATCGCCGGTAACGCCATGAAACTGATGCTGCTCGTACTCGTCGCGAAGAAACTCACCGCCATCGCCCACGGCGCCACGCGCCCGCCGCCGAGGAAAAATGAACCACTCGACTGCTTGCGGCGCGAGCACCACCAGCCGATGCCGAGATTCACCGCGAAATAAACGGCCAACAAAATGTAATCAACGACGTCGAGGGTGCGCGGAACAATCGCCGCAAGGGGTAGGGGCATAACTATGAAACCAACCGAAAAACGTTCGTTGGCAAGAGTTCGAAAATAAAACCGTCAACGCCCGACGAGCCTCCGTCACCGCCACGGCGTACGCAGACGCGCGCAGCCCGCGCCGTGCCGCGATCATCGCAAGGGACTCACCTCGCGCCCGTTCACGCTCAAGAGCGCCGCCGGTTCGCCCCCCGCGAGCACTCGCCGCTCGCTCCTCAACACATCGGCCTCAATCCGCAACGCACCGGCTGCGCCTACGACCTCGGCCACGACGACATCGCCCGAAATTTTTGCCTGCGCAGGCGTCGTTGAAAACATCTTCCGCCACGCCGCAAAGCCCGCCGCGTCGAGACCTTCCGCGGCCCGCAACCACACTGCCAGCGTCGCCCGCCCCTGCGGCTCCGTCGCACTGTGCGTCAACGTCAACCGCCGCGCCACTCCACCCGCCGCATCCTCGATAAATTCCAGCGCCGCCGGCTCGCCCGTCGTCGTCGTCGCCACGAGCCAGCGCAAGCCGATCACCGCATCGCCGAGTCGCACATAGACCGGCGCACCGGGCGCCAGCCGCGTCGGCCGAGCCACCGATCCTGGCTCTACGCGCGCGTCGCCCGACCACACTTCCGCCACGGCCGGCACCGTGAAATGTGTCACAAAATTTACGAGATCACCGGGCTTGTTTCGGCTGTCCGACTTCAAGGGATTATCCGACAACACCTGCAACACTTCCGGCCCGCGCTGCACAGTCGCGATGAACGGCATCAAATGCAGCGCCTTCCCGCCGACTTGTTTTTTATAACCATAAGGATCGCGCCGGCCTTCCATGAACAACGTCAATTGCGGCACCGCCGGCGAATCCCCGAGATTAGCCACGAGCGTGCGCTCATCGCGGCTGCGCGCCATGCCCGACGAGGCGAGACTCACGTGCCGCCCGATCCAATTCACCGCGCGTTGCTCGGGCTGTTCGCCCCAACGCTGCACCACCGTGCGCGGCACCTGCGCGCGGATCGGTTCCGTCCACTCAGTCGACGGCCGCCACATCACCGCATCACGCAACGTGGAGAGATTGTAACGCGCGCCCGTCAGCCAGCCGGCGCCTTCGAGCTCGGGTCGTTCCCGCAACCAACCCGCCGTCCACGTGTGCGCCTCGGTGTAACCATGCCCGTAAATATAATCGTAAGTCCGCGCATTCGTCCCGCCCATGCGATCGCCCGGCGCCCACCAATTGGCCGCGAGATCGGTCCACACGTGCTGGATCGCTTTTTCTGCCTTCGCACGCGCGTCGGCTCGACCCGCAAACCGCGCCAGCAGCGCCAAAGAATCCAGATCGATCCCATAATAAACCACCGCGCCGTATTCGCCGATGCCGTGCCGCGTCGTGAACTCCATCCACGCGTCGAAACGCCGGTAACCGTCCTCCGCCACGTCCGCGCGCCCCAGCGTCTCGCCGATCGCGATCAAGCCCCACGCCTTCATCACGAAAATATTCGTGTAGTCGATTTTTACGACGTGGCTGCGCAAACCATCAATCGCGTCGGTCATCATTTCATCCAGTTGCGCGCGGGCCTTGGCCGACAACTGCGCCGATTGCACGCGCCGCAAATAGCCCATGAGCTGCGATGCAAATTCCACGGCGTTGAGATCCACGACGCCGTTTTGGCCACTGTTCCACTTGAAATTCCCGCGCGTCTTACTCGCCGGATCGAGATCTTGCATCGCGCGCGCCCGTGCCAACGCCACCTCCACGCGCTCCGGATGCCAACCGAGTCCCGTCGCTTCGACCGCAAAACGAAACAACCCACGCACGCCCATCGTGCGACTCGGATCACTGACCACCGTCCACATATCCTCCAAATCTTTCAACCCAGCGGTCCGATCTGCCGTCCACGTCTGCGGCACCGCCGATCCACTCGTCGTCGCGCAAACCAGAATCAACGCCAGCCGCCACAGGGTAAGTTTCATTCCGCCGAAACTACTCTGAATCCGCGCGCCCGATCAAGAATTCACCCGCCCGCCTCAGACGTCGCGCCGAAAAAACATCACCGTCGGCTGCCCGCGCCCCTTGCCCAAACGCTTCCGCAGCGTCCAACCCGGCGGCGCCAACTCGATCTCACCCGGCGCTTCAAAAACCACCAAAGCCTCCGGCTTCGCGGCCAGCACCTCGGTAAGCCGCGCGAATAATTTCGACGCCACTTCCGGGATGATTTCGTACGGTGGATCAATAAACACCAGATCGGGAGTGCTCTCGCCGCCCAGCGGGACCGTGAGCGCATCCGCCTCGAGCAACGCGAGATGCTCAGACGGATCTCGCCCGAGGCACTTACACACCGCCGCGATATTTTGCCGCACACACGCCGCCGCCTTCGCGTTTTTCTCCACAAAAACCCCGCCCGCGGCACCCCGGCTCAACGCCTCAAGCCCGTACGAACCGCTGCCCGCAAACAAATCCAAAAAATGCGCCCCCGGCACGCGCGCGCCGAGACTCGAAAACACCGCCTGTCGCATCCCATCGGTCGCCGGACGCACCGCATCGCCCTTCGGCACGACGAGGGGAATCCCGCGGGCGACACCACCGGAAATACGCATCCGCGCAGACAAAACACCCCAACCTTCATGGCAAACGCGAAACGCCCCGCCGCGATTCAAACCCTGCATCACGGTTCACGTTAATAGCCCAAAATCTAACCGCGTATAATTTTGTTGCATCACATCAGCAATAATCATTAATGCAAATATTAAGCTAGTGGCGCTTTTAAAATTATTTACCCAATATAGAACCTACTCGGAACCAATAACTCCATTGCGGTTCATCAAAGCAGAAAAATACACACATAACGTTTGCTGTCCCGTGAATATCATCCCAATAGTTAGGAGCCTAACCATCCAGCTTGGCAGCGATTCCGACTTATCGCTGATCTCGTTGGCGGGCATTGCGTAAACAAAATAGACTATGAAGCGCCACCGCATCCTCCTCGCCTACCTCGGCTTTGCCGCGGGCGGGTTCGTGCCCGTTCGGGCCGAGGAGCGGAATGCGTGGCCGTTGACCGTGCAGCAAGTCGACGCATCGGGAGGTATCACCTCGACCGCCGCGCTCGGTCCGCTTTTTTTTCAAAAAACCCTGCCCGAAGGCGGCCAAGTGTCGGGTTTTCGCCCGTTCTACCTCGAGCGCACGCAAGCCAACGAACGCATCACGAGCGCCTCGGCGCTTTATCCGCTCTATTATTATCGCGGCGATGACGAGGCCTACTCGTGGTCGATCTTCAATCTGATCAACCGCTCCGGCCTCCAACCTGGGGCCTCGCCGAAACTCCAAGCGGCCAACGCCGAAAAATTTACCCTATGGCCATTTTATTTTTCCCGGCAGACGGGCGACGCGGCGACGTCTTACCGCGGACTGATGCCTGTCGCCGGCTCGATTAAGAATTTTTATGGTTACGATCGCATCGCATGGACGCTGTTTCCGCTCTATACGGAAGTAGATAAACACGAGGCGCACACCGTGCTAGCGCCGTGGCCGTTATTGCGTTTTACGAGCGGCGCGGAGCGAGGCTTCGCGTTGTGGCCGCTCTTCGGTTGGCGCGAACGCCCCGGCGAATTCCATCGTCGCTACGCCCTCTGGCCGCTCATCTGGAACCACACGCAAGCTCCCGCCGCCGATGCCCCCGCCGGCACCGCGCCCAACCGCCAAATCGGTGTGTTGCCATTTTACGCCCGCGAACAAGGCCCCGGTCTCATCAACGAAAATTTTCTCTGGCCCTTCTTCGGCTACACCGATCGCACCGCGCCGTATCGCTACCACGAGACGCGCTACCTCTGGCCGTTTCTCGTGCAAGGCCACGGCGACGAGCGCCGCGTCAACCGCTGGGGGCCGTTTTACACCCATTCCAACATCAAGGGCACCGACAAGACCTGGATCGCTTGGCCGTTCTGGCGCCAAGTAAAATGGCAAGCCGACGGCCTCGCACAGACGCAGACTCAACTCCTATTTTTTCTCTATTCTTCGCTCGAGCAACACAGCCTGCGCCACTCGGCCGCCGCGCCCGCCGAGAAAGTCCACATCTGGCCGCTGCTGAGCGCATGGGACAACGGCGCCGGCCGCCGCCAGTATCAATTTCCCAGTCCTTTTGAAGCGCTCTTTCCCAATAACGAAACCGTGCGCCAAAATTGGACCCCGCTGTTCGCCCTCTATCGTTACGACCAACGCGCGCCCGGCGACATCCGCGCCTCACTTTTTTGGGACGCGATCACGTGGACCCGCGATGATGCCCGCAGCCGGAGCGCGTTTCACCTCGGCCCGCTCTTGAGCGTGCAAACCGACTCCCGCCAACAACACATCGCACTGGGCAACGGCCTCGTCGGCCTGAAGCGTACGCCCGGCACTCGCGCTTGGCGCTTTTTCTGGTTAGATTTCTCCCACCGCTCGACCGAGGACAACCCGGCCACGGCTCGCTGATATGAAACAACTCACTCACTTCCTCGAAGGCTTCGGCAGCGCCGTGCAACTGCTGTTTCAATCCGCCCGCTTCGTCGGCACCCTCCCGCGCCAACGCGCGCGCTTCATCGATCAGTGCTACCTTATCGGCTACACGACGCTCCCGATTGTGGCCATTCTGTGCTTTTTCATGGGCAGCGTGCTCGCGCTCCAGTCGGGCTACTCGATGGAAAATTTCGGGGCGAAACAGTTCATCGGCTCGCTCGTCGGCCTCTCGTTCGCTCGTGAACTCGGCCCAGTCATCGTCGCCATCCTCGTGGCCGGTCGTGTCGGTTCAGCGATCACCGCGGAGCTCGCGTCGATGAAAGTTTACCAAGAAGTCGACGCCCTCGTGACGATGAACATCCCCCCGGCGCGTATCCTCGTGCTCCCACGTCTCGCGGCGGTGCTGGTGATGATGCCGGTGCTCGCGATCATAGGCAATCTCATCGGCTGGTTCGGCGGCGCCGTCGTGTGCAAATACGTCGAATCCATCGCCATCGAGCCCGAGGCATATTTTTCCGCGCTGCGTCGCTACATGAAATTCAAAGACGTGGGCACCGGCCTCATGAAGGCCGAGATCTTCGGCTTCGTCGTCGTGCTCATCTGCTGCAGCATCGGCCTCAATACTCGGGGCGGACCGCGCGAGATCGGCGCCTCGGTCACTAAGGCCGTCGTCGTCTCCCTCATCTCCATCCTCGTGCTCGATTACTTCGTCACGAAAGCCCTCATGTGACGCCCGCCATGAATCCTCCGATCCACCGCAATCCCATCACCGCCGTCGAGAGCCCGGCCGTCGGCGTCACCATCGATGGTCTCACGAAGAATTTTGGCACATTCCAGGCGTTGAAAAACGTCTCGTTTACCGTCGAGCCCGGGGAAATTTTTGTCCTCATGGGCCCCAGCGGCTCCGGCAAAAGCGTGCTCCTCAAACACATCGTCGGCCTCGAAGCCGCCACCGCCGGCCGCGTGCTCATCAACGGCCAAGACGCCACCGCCGAACACACCCTTGAGCGCATCCGCATCGCCCTCGTCTTCCAAGCCGGCGCGCTCTTCAACTCGCTCAGCGTTTACGACAACCTCGCCCTTTATCCGCGCGAACACCGCTTCGGCGACGAAGCCACCATCCGCGACAAAGTCATGCGCGCGCTCCAGATTCTCTCCCTGGAAAACTCTGCGCGAAAATTCCCTTCCGAACTCTCCGGCGGCATGCGCAAACGCGTCGCCATCGCCCGCGCCCTCGTCATGGAGCCGCAACTCATGCTCTACGACGAGCCCACCAGCGAGCTCGACCCCGTCATGAGCGCCACAATCAGCGAGATCATCGCCACACTCAAAGACGAATATCACGTCACCACCATTGTCGTCTCCCACGACCGCGAGCTCGCCCTCGGTATCGCCGACCGCGTCGGCATTCTCATGGGCGGCGAACTCGTTTTCCTCGGCCCGCCCGCGAGCTTGCGCCAGCCCGCCGACCCCCTCATCGCCGATTTTTTCCATCCGCGCATCGACCTGAAAAATCCCCGTTTCAAAACTCTCGAAACCTGATCCGCCCTTTCCTGTTTAAACGCAACGGACCCACCACCATGAACACCGCCCAACAAACCGCCCGCGTCGGTCTCTTCTTCCTCCTCGGCCTCGCCCTCACGTGGGTGACTTGGGAGACGCTCAGCGACGGCAAACTCTTCAAGCAAACCGGCTACAGCCTCGTCGCCGGCTTTGATAACCTCAAAGAACTCAAACAAGGCGACGAAGTCCGCATGGCCGGCGTCAAGATCGGCTCCGTCGAGCGCACCCGCCTCGCCGGCCGCCGCGCCGAAGCCGTCCTCCGCATCGATCCCAGCGTCAAAATCGCCTCCGATGCCACCGCCACCATCGTCATGGCCGGCCTCATCGGCACCAACTACATCGGCCTCGACCTCGGAACCCCCGGCGCGCCGGTCCTCACCGACGGCGCCGAGCTCCGCACTAAAATCACCCCCGACATCAACGCCATCATGACCGAACTCGGCAACCTCGGCCAAAAACTCGAAGGCGCGCTCGGTTCCATCACTACCACCGTCAGCGGCGACGGCAAAAATCCCGGCCTCTTTCAAAAGCTCGACCGCCTCGTGACCGACAACTCCGCGAAAATCGACACCACGATGACCAACCTCGCCTCCGCCACCGAAAAAATCAACAAAGGCGAAGGCACCCTCGGCAAACTCCTCAACGATTCTAAACTCCACGACGAACTCGTCGCTACCGTGAGCGAAATCAAAGGCGCCGCCACCGACGCGAAATCCTTCGTCGCCGAAGCGCAGACGCTCGTGAACCAAGTCAAATCCGGCAAAGGCACCCTCGGCGCGCTCATCTTCGACGAGACCGCCGGGAACGACCTCAAAGTCGTCACGCGCAACCTCCGCGACATCTCCGATAAAATCGCCAAAGGCGAAGGCACCCTCGGCAAACTCCTCACCGACGACAGCCTTTATCTGAGCGCCCAAAGCACGCTCAAGAAAGCCGACCGCGCCATCGACGGCCTCGGCGACAGCGGCCCCATCACCGCCGTCGGCGCCGCCGCCAATGTGTTGTTCTGAGCCCACCTCAGCCGCGTCGTAAACGCGCAAAAAAGGCGCGGTGGATTTTACCACCGCGCCTTTTTTATGCTCCGACTCGGACCGCGATTCGGTCGCCGAGTCGGCGTTCAAATCCTCAGACCTTTGGGCCGCCTTGCGCGAGATTACGCGCGCGGAGACGCAGACCGTTGAGGCGGATGAAACCGGTGGCGTCGCTCTGGTTGTACCAGCTCTTCACGCCTTCCATCGACGCGATCTTGTCGTCGTAGAGCGAGTATTTCGACTTACGCCCGCAAGTGATGATGTTGCCCTTATAGAGCTTCAAGCGGACGGTGCCCGTGACGTAGCGTTGGCTCTCGTCGACCATCGCTTGGAGCATCTCGCGCTCAGGCGCGAACCAGAAGCCGTTGTAAACGAGCTCGGCGTATTTCGGGATAAAGCTGTCGCGCAAGTGCAGCACTTCGCGGTCGAGCGTGAGCGATTCGACCTGACGATGCGCCTGCATGAGAATGGTGCCGCCGGGCGTCTCGTATACGCCGCGCGATTTCATGCCGACGAAACGATTCTCGACGAGATCGACGCGGCCGATGCCGTGTTTGCCGCCGAGTTTGTTAAGCGTCTTCAACACGCCTCCGGGCGTGAGTTTCTTGCCGTTCACGGCGACGCAATCGCCCTTCACGAAATCGAGTTCGACGTATTCGGGCTTGTTCGGCGCATCCTCCGGCGAGACGGAAAGTTTGAACATGCCTTTGTTGGCGTTGGTCGTGGGGTCAAACCACGGATCTTCCAAAATGCCGGCTTCGTAGGAAATGTGGAGCAGGTTGCGATCCATCGAGTACGGCTTCTTGAGCGAAGCTTCGACGGGGATTTTGTGCTGAGCGCAGTAAGCGATCATCTCGGCGCGACCGGGGAAAAGTTCGCGGTAAGCCTCGATCTTCCACGGGGCGATAATTTGAAGCTGCGGCGCGAGCGCCATATAAGTGAGCTCGAAACGGCATTGGTCGTTGCCCTTGCCGGTGGCGCCGTGCGCGACCGTGTCGGCTTTTTCTTTCTTCGCGATATCGACTTGGGCCTTGGCGATGAGCGGACGCGCGATGGAGGTACCGAGGTAATATTGACCCTCGTAGATCGCGTTGGCGCGGATCATCGGGTAAATGAAATCACTCGCGAATTCTTCAACGAGATCGAGCGTGTAGTGTTTCGAAGCGCCGGTCTTCAGTGCTTTTTTGTCGAGGCCTTTGAGCTCCTCTTCTTGGCCGACATCGGCGGCGAAGGTGACGATCTCAGCGTCGTACGTTT
>CAJAFD010000277.1 GCA_903938935.1 uncultured Opitutia bacterium | reverse complement strand
CGGATGTCGGCGGCCTCGGGGCCGAGGACGCGGCGGCGGGCTTCAAGGGAGGCGCGTTCGGTGCGCCAGTTGCGCTCGAATTTAAAAATGAAAAAGAACAGGGCGACGTTCAGGAAGACCAGGACGAGCGTGACTTTGGTGCGCATCGGAAAAAGGGAAGAGGCGAGCGAGGAAGAGACGGATCAGTGGCGGCGGGTCCAATAAACGGCGAGGCCGAGGAGGGCGGCGAGGCCGGGGAGGGCGAAGAGGAGGGCGTAGCGGAGTTTGGCGAGGTCGCCGGCGCTGAGGGAGAGTTGGAAGCGCTCGATGGGGCGGGCGGGGATGTTGAGTTGGGTGTCGCGGTCGACGGTCCAGTTCACGGCGTTGAGGAAAACGCTTTGGTTGCCGACGTTGGCGATGCGGGCGTTGGCGATGAGGTCGCCGCTGCCGAAGACGACGAGGCGGCCACCACGGACAGTGAAGTTAAGGCCTTCGCGCACGGCGACGCGTTCGGCGGCGGTGATGACGCCGAGGCGGTCTTTGGGTTCCATGCCGGGGAGCGGGCGGATGTCGACGCCGGGGTCGTAGCGGGGGATGACGCGGTCGCGATAGCTGCGTTCGCCCCAGGCGGTTTTAGAACTGGCGGCGAGGGTCAGCGTGGTGAGTCCGCCGCCGAGCGAGCGGCCGGGATCGGGGCGCACGCTGCGAGTGGCGCCGAGGCGGAGCGCGACGCCGAAATTGAGCAGCGTCTGGGTGATCGGGTGCGGTTGGAAGGCGCCGATGATGAGTTCGCCGTCTTCAGTGATATTTTCGGCGCCGGTGTCGTAGATGACGTCGTCGTCGACCAACGTGCCCCAGTCCAGGAGGAGTTCCTCGAGACCGTGTTTGGTGCCAGGGGCGAGGAAGAGTAAGAGGCGGCCGGCGGAATTGGAGAGGTAGTGGCGGAGGAGTTCTTGTTCCTTGGCGCTGTAAGGAGCTTGGGGGGCGACGGCGATGAGGAGGGCGGTTTTTTCGGGGACCGAGCGGGCGACGGTGAGGTCGAGTGATTCAACGTCAAAGTTGCGGATGCGGAGTTGTTCACGGACGAGGGAAAGGCCGCGGTTGGCGTCGGTGTCTTCGGGGCGGAGTTCGCCGTGGCCGGCGAGGAAGTAGATTTTTTTGCGCTCGGGGCTGGAGACGTCTAGCAGGCGGGCGGTGAGTTCTTTCTCGCCGAGGAAGGCGGTGCGGACGGGTTTGCCGTCTTTGTCGCGGGTGATGCGGTAGAGATCGTCGACGGCGAGGGCGGTGCGTTGGTCGCCGGCGAGCAGGAGAATCACGTCGGGTTGGTCGAGGCCGAGAGGCTCGGCTTCGCGCCGGTTTTGGTAGACGTCGAGGTAATCGATTTTGATGGCGCCATTGGGATTGGCCTCGGTGGCGAGACGGTATTCTTGGAGGAGACCGCGGAGTTCGGGGTTGGGCGTGTCGGCGTTGAGGGTGACGACGATGCGGACGGGACGCGGGAGATTTTTAAGGTAGGAGAGTGTCTCGGGCGAGAGGGAGAAACGGCGGTCGTTGGTGAGATCTTTGCGCCATTCGGGGTGGTTGCGCGCGAGGTAATTGAGGCCGCCGAAGAGCGTGAGCACGAGGAAGGCCTGAAGCACGAGGTTGAGCGTGCGGAGCCAGCGGACGGCGCGAAAACTTTGGAGCGGGGAAGGCATCGGCTCAGGCGTGGATCTGTTTCGCTTCGACGCTGAGGATACTAAAAATCAGCGCGAGCGCGGTGCCGCTAAAATAAAAAAGGACGTGGCGCGCATCAATGACGCCGCGGGTAAAATCTTCGTAGTGAGAAAAAATCTGGGCGTAATCCACGGCGGCTTTCGCGGGCGCGAGCATATCGCGGTTGAGGAAACTCGCTTCACCGAGCCAGCGCACGCCGACGATCAGGCCGGCCAGCATGACGAAGCAGAGGATGCCGGCGACGGCTTGGTTGCGCGAGAGCGAGCTGGCGAACACGCCGATGGCGACGAAGAGCAGACCCGACACGGCGATGAAGACGTAGCCACCGATCAAAGGGCCGCTGTCGATCAACCGCGGGTCGCTGGAGAAACGTTTCAAAATGTAAAAAAATCCCCCCGTCGCACCCCAGAGCGAAAGATACAGCGCGTAGGCGGCGGTGTATTTGCCGAGCACCACTTCGGTCGTGGTGACGGGCGTCGTGAGGAGCGTCTCGATCGTGCCGAGGCGGCGTTCTTCGGCGAGGCACTTCATCGTGAGCAACGGCACCATGAAGAAAACCGGGAGCCAAAATAGTTGGAAGAACACGTGCGCCGGCGAGACGTCCTGCGCGGCTTTGGTGTAATTTTCCAAAATGCCCGTGAAGATGAAGCCCATGAAAAACAGAAACGCCGTGCCAGCGATGTAGGTGCTCGGGCTGACGAGCAACATCCGCAATTCATGGCTGAGCAACGTGAGAAAATGTTTCATGGGCGATCGAATCCGTTGGCAGTTCCGGCGGGCGTGGCGACAGGCGCGAGCTTGGCGTCCCAGCTGCGCCGCGTGGCGGCGAGGAAAACATCTTCGAGCGTGGGCTGGGCGCGGCTGAGCGCGCGGACGCGGAAACCGTGCGAGATCAAACTTTGTAGCAACGGTTCGCCGAGTTCATCGGTGCGCTCGGTGGAAAGGGCGAGCGTCACAAAACCCGTGGCATCGGGCTCGCTGGTGGCGGTGA
Organism: uncultured Opitutia bacterium; assembly: GCA_903938935.1. Lineage (GTDB taxonomy): Bacteria > Verrucomicrobiota > Verrucomicrobiia > Opitutales > Opitutaceae > Tous-C4FEB. The sequence continues at coordinate 1,565 of CAJAFD010000277.1, read as the reverse complement.
TTTTTAACGTCGGCTCGACGACCGTGAGGAGCGCGGGCAACGCGTCGATGGAGCCGGCGGTGATGAGTTGATAAGTAGTGCGACCGAGGACTTCGCGGCGCAGATCGGCCGGGGAGCCTTGGGCGACGACGCGGCCGCGGTTGATGATGAGCACGCGGTCACACGTCATCTCGATCTCGGGCAAAATGTGCGAGGAGATGATCACCGTCATGCGACCGCGCAGGCCGGCGATGAGGTCGCGCACGATCAAAATCTGATGCGGATCGAGGCCGATCGTCGGCTCGTCCATGATGATCACGGGCGGCTCGGCGAGGATGGCTTCGGCGATGCCGACGCGTTGGCGGTAGCCTTTGGAAAGTTGGCCGATGATTTTGTGGCGGACGCGTTTCAGGTCGCAGAGTTCGAGGACTTCGTCGATGCGCGGGCTGAGTTTGCGGCGGGGGATTTCTTTCAAGCGGCCGCGGAAATAGAGGTACTCGCTGACGCGCATGTCTTCCGGCAGTGGATTATTTTCCGGCATGTAGCCGATGAGGCGTTTGACGGCGTCGGGCTCGGTGGCGACGGAGTGGCCGCAGATGCGGACCGTGCCCGAGTTGGCCGGCAAATAGCCGGTGAGGATGCGCATCGTGGTGGACTTGCCGGCGCCGTTGGGCCCGAGGAAACCGATGATCTCGCCGCGCGCGACCGTGAAGCTCAGATCGGCGACCGCAGTCATACCCGCGTAAGTTTTTACGAGGTGGTCGACTTCGATGGCGGGTGTAGGCGGCGCGGACATGACGGCGAGAGGCGAGCGTAGAGGCGGAAAGATGGAGAGCAGAGCGGTTTGCGGGCGCGAGGGCGAGCGGTTAGATGGACTTGGGTTTCTCCAACGTGACCTCGCCGGCGCGGAAACGTTGCGTGCGGCCACGAGAATTTTTGAGCAACAGCGCGCCGTCGTCGTCGACGCCGATCACGGTGCCCGGGTGGCGGGCGGTGCCTTCGAGAACGGTGACGTGCTGGCCGCGGAGGACGTCGAAGCGGTGCCAGAGATCGGCGAAGGTTTTGACGTGGTCGCCGTCGAGGAAGCGTTGGTAAGCGAGCAAGACCCGCCCGATGACGGCGGCGGTGAAGCGGTTGAAATCGACGGGCACGCCGATGAGTTCGGCGAGGGACACGGCACGCTGGCCGAGATCGCCGGGCCACGTGGAGGCGGGGCTGTTGAGGTTGAGGCCGAGACCGAAGACGAGGTCGCGGATTTGATCGGCGTCGATGCGGGCCTCAGTGAGCAGGCCGCCGGCTTTGCGGCCGTCGAAGAGGAGATCGTTGGGCCATTTCAGGCCGGGTTTAAGCGGCGTGGCGTTGGCGATGAGTTCGCAGAGGTTGAGGCCCATCCACAGCGTGAACGGCGTCATGCGGGCCGGCTCGATCTGCGGGCGAAAGGCGAACGAGATATAAAGGTTACCGTTGGCGGGACTGTGCCACGGGCGACCAAGGCGGCCGCGGGCTTTGGTCTGACGACATGCGACGATGGCAAACGGCGCGGGCCGGCCGGCGGCGAGTTGGCGCGCAGCTTCGTCGTTGGTGCT
>CAJAFD010000276.1 GCA_903938935.1 uncultured Opitutia bacterium | reverse complement strand
GTAAAAGCCGTCGCGGAGGTAGTTGTGCTCTTGGGAGCCCATCTTTTGGATGGAGTCGGCGGCGACGTGGTGGTTGGTGATCACGAGGCCGTCACGGGAGACGAAGGAAGCGGAACCGCCGCTGTTGAAGCGCACCGAGGAGAGGCGCACGTGGTCGAGCCAGGTGTCGGTGAGGTCGAAGCCGTATTTGGCTTTGATCTGGGCGCGGGGCGGAGTGGAGTAGAGCCACATGCCTTCATCGGCGCGGGTGGCGGTGCCGACGCACAGCGCGGCGAGGGTGACGAGGAGCGAACGGAGTTTCATAGAGTAAAAGCCAAAGCGAAAACGGCAGCACGAGGCGAGCCGGAAGGGGCGCGCTTGCGGAAAGGCGTCAGGGTTTAACCGACGAAGAATTTCTGGATGCGGTGCAGGCTCGCGACGAGTACGTCGATCTCGGCCGCGGTGTTGTACAAATAGAAACTCGCGCGCGTGGTGCTGGTCAGGCCGAGCTTGCGCATGAGTGGCTGGTTGCAGTGGTGGCCGCCGCGGAGCGCGAGGCCGTCTTCATCGGCAAACGTCACGACGTCGTGGGCGTGGACTTCGGCTAAGGCGAAACTCACGAGTCCGCCGCGGGGCTGGCCGACGCGGGGTCCGATGATGCGGATGCCGGGGACGACGGAAAGTTTTTCCATCGCGATCTGTGCAAGGTAGTGATCGTGCGCGGCGATGGCGTCGCGGCCGATCTCGTCGAGGTAATCGCACGCCGCGCCGAGGGCGATGGCATCGGCGATGTTGGGCGTGCCGGCTTCGTGACGTTCGGGGGACGGTTTCCACATGGCGCCTTCGTAGGTGACACTGACGACCATGCCGCCGCCGGTTTCGTCGGGGGCGAGTTGATCGAGCAAGGCACGCCGACCGTAAAGCACGCCGATGCCCGTGGGGCCGCACATCTTGTGGCCGGAGAAAGCGAGAAAATCGCAACCCAAGGCCTGTACGTCGATGCGGGCGTGGCCGATGGATTGAGCGGCGTCGATGACCGTGACGGCACCGATCGCCCGGGCGCGGGCGCAGAGGCGCGCGGCGTCGTTGATCGTGCCGAGGGTGTTGGAAATGTGGGTGAACGCCAGGAGCTTCACCTCCGGTGTGAGCAACGTATCGAGCGCGGCGTAATCGAGCCCGCCCTCGGCATCGGCGCCGAGCACGGGGATGTAGCGGACCGTGGCGCCGACGGCGCGCGCGGCTTGTTGCCACGGGACGAGGTTGGAGTGGTGCTCCATCTCGGTGGTGAGGATGACGTCGCCCGCTTTGAGGTGCGCGCGGGCCCAACTGTGCGCGACAATATTAATGCTCTCGGTCGTGCCGCGCGTGAAAATAATTTCCGCGGGGTCGGCGGCGTGGATGAATTTCGCGATCCGTGTGCGCGCGCCTTCGTAGGCGTCGGTCGCGCGCATCGAGAGCGCGTGGAGGCCGCGGTGGACGTTGCTATTGTCGCGCTCGTAATAGTGGACGAGAGCGTCGATCACGCGGCGGGGTTTTTGCGAGGTGGCGCCGTTGTCGAGGTAGACGAGGGGCTTGCCGTTGACCTGCTGGTGCAGGATCGGGAAATCAGCGCGGGTGCGGGCGAGGTCGGACATGGGCGAGCGGCGGAATTGGGTAACGGCTTAATCTTTATGCGTCTCGGTGGTGGCCGGAAGCGGGTCGCCTTTGAGGGCGTTGAGCGCGGCGTGCCAACCGAGCGTGGCGCACTTGATGCGCGCGGGGAACGTATGAACGCCGGCGAACGCGGCGAGGTCGCTGATCTCGGCGGGCGCTTCGCCGGTGGTGACGATGTGGTGGAACTCGTCGTAAAGTTTCTGGGCCTCGGCGGCGGTCTTGCCCTTGAGCTGCGTCGTCATGAGCGAGGCGCTGGCCTGCGAGATGGCGCAACCGGAACCATCGAAAGTGATCTCCGCGATGCGGTCGCCATCGAGCCGCAGATGCACGCTGCATTCGTCGCCGCAGGAAGGGTTGTTGCCGTGGGCGACGCGGTTGGCCGTGGGGAGTTTGCCACGGTTGCGGGGGCGGCGGTTGTGGTCGAGAATGACCTGTTGATAAAGTTCGGAGAGATCGGCGGACATGGCGGCAGGAGGGAAACTAGGTGGTGGTTGGGCGAAATTGGCAACTGTGGCGTGCGGCTTGCACGCGCGGGCAAGACCGTGAAGGTTCGCGCCATGAGTCTTTTGATCCGCCACGCCCGCGTCCTCACCCTCGCGCAACCCGCTGCGGCCGCCGTGACGACGTTGCTCGGCGGGCGCAAAGCCCGGCGCGGGCCAGCGCTCAAGGAGCTCGGTGTGATCGCGCGCGGCGATGTGCTCGTCGTGGACGGAAAAATCGCCGCCGTAGGGCCGGAGTTGTCCGTGCCCGCAGACGCCGAAGTGATCGAGGCAGACGGGCGCGTGTTGATGCCCGGCTTTGTCGATTGCCACACGCACGCGTGCTGGGCGGGAGATCGCCTCGCGGAGTGGGAACAAGAATTAAGTGGGGTCGCGCCCGCGGAGATTTTGAAAAAAGGCGGCGGCATCCAAGCCACCGTGCGTGCCGTGCGCGAGGCAACGCGGAAACAACTCGCGGCGAGCTTGCGCGTGCGTCTCGACGCGATGTTGCGCGGCGGCACGACGACGATGGAAGTAAAAAGCGGCTACGGGCTGAGCATCGACGGCGAGACGAAAATGCTGCACGCGATCGCGCGCGCGGCGCAGGAATTTACCGGCACCGTCGTGCCCACGGCTTTACTCGGGCAAGCCGTGGAAGGCGACGTGGCGGCGTTTACGCGCATGGTCGTACGCGAGCTGTTGCCGGCGGTCTGGCACGAATTTCCAGGCATCGCTGTCGATGCCGTGAGTGCGCCGGATGCGTGGCCAGTCGAGGCGTGCGTGCGTCTGTTTGAACGCGCGGGCAAACATGGCTTGCCACTGCGCGTCAGCGCGGACGCGGCGACCTCGACTGGCATGGTGCCCGAGGCGTTGCGGCTGCATCTGCGCAGCGTGGATCATTTGGAAAACGCCTCGAAGGCGGACCTTGTGGCGTTGGCGGCGAGCGACACTTTTGGCGTGTTCACGCCGGCGGCGAGTTTTCACGGCAAAGGCCGCTACGCGCGCGCCGGAGCTTTTGCGGACAGCGGTGGATTACTCGCGCTCGCGAGCGATTACGGCGTGGCCTCGGCGCCGACGCACTCGATGCCCTTCGTCATTGCGCTGGCGGTGCGTTACGCGGGTCTGACGCCAGCGGAGGCGATCACCGCGACCACGGTGAACGCGGCGGCGGTGCTTGGGTTGACCGATCGCGGCACGATCGAAGTCGGCCAACGCGCGGATTTGATTTTGTTGCGGCACCGTGACGAACGCTTGTTGGCGCACGAAATCGGCGGAAATCCCGTGGAGCTTGTAGTCGCGGGTGGCGCTCGCGTGGTTTAAGCGCGCGGCGGTGCGGCGCGGGACGTGGAAGAAAGTTTTGCAGGCGGCGGGGCAGGTCGTTTCGATGGGGACGTGTCGCTCACGGTATTTCTTGGTCGCGAATTGATTTCCGCTTTGGGCGGGTTGGGCGTGGCGCAGGTGCTCGGGCCGTGGCGCGGCGCGCGACCGGCGGAGCGTCGCCCGCGGATGAAGTTTATCCCGGCGCTTTACGGCGAAGATCACGCGCACGAACACGCGGAGCTATGCCTCCTGTTGGCTGGGCGGTGCCGATTTAGTTTTGAACGCGCCGGCTGCGGACTGGAGCCGGGCGATTTGGTGATTTGTCCCGCGGGCACGGCGCACGCCGAGGCCTTTGGGCGGCCGGGTGTGGGGTATCGGCTCGTGTGGTGGAGTTTGCACGCCGGCGAACCGAGCCTGCACGCGACGCGTTACTCGAAACGCGGCGGTTTCGAAGTGGAACACCGCATGAGCTTGGCGGCGTTGCCGGCGGAAGCGCGCGGGCGTTTGGCGGCGCTGCGCGCGATGGCGAGCGCGGCACGGGCGCCGGACGTGGATGCGCTGCGCGAGGCGATGCTCACGGTGACGCTCGCGTTGTACCGCCGCGTGCTCGATGGCGGCGAGGCGCAACACGACACGCGCGCGCAACTCGTGGGCCGCGCGGTGGATTTTGTGCGGGCGAACGCTGCGCGGCCGTTGGCGTTGGGCGACGTGGCGCGCGCGGTGCATGTGTCGCCGAATTATCTGACGGGACTCTTTCGCGCGGAGACGGGCACGCCGCTCGGGCGATTTATTTTGGGCGAGCGGATCGCTTTGGCGCAGCAACGCCTCGGGCGCGCCGGGGCGAGCGTGAAGGCCGTCGCGCTCGGCTTGGGTTTCGCGGATCCCTTTGCGTTTAGCCGCGCGTTTAAGCGGGTGACGGGGCAGACGCCGCGGGCGGCGTTGGCGGCGCGGAGCGGAAGTTTGGCCATGGCTTCGTAAGTGCAGCTATTCCCGCGGCGGGAGCGGCGTGGTAAATTGGGCCCATCATGAGCACGCATTCTCCTTCCT
>CAJAFD010000275.1 GCA_903938935.1 uncultured Opitutia bacterium | reverse complement strand
TTCGCGAGGCGAGCTTGAGTGTCGGCGAGGAAATCGAGCCAGTTGGCTTTGGTGGCGACGAGGCCTTCGAGGGCGGAGATTTGTTTCTTCGCGGCTTCGATCTGCGCCACGTTTTCGTTGTTGCGCGCTTCGAGGGAGCGCAGGGGCCGGAGTTGGCTTTCGGCTTGGGCCACGAGCGCCTCAGCGCCGGTCGCGCGATGGTGCAAATAAAAGATCGGCGGCAGCAACGCGGCAACCGCGAGTACGGCGGCGGCGAGGTAGCGTGGTTGGCGTTTGCGAAACGCTAGGGCCTCGGTGATCGCGGGCGGCAGAAGCGTGACGTCAGCGACGGGCTGGACGAGCGACACGGCGAGACCGACGAGTTCGGCTAATTCGTGCGAAAGCGTTTCGGCCCCCGAGGCGCGGGCATCGGCGGAGACATCGACGCCGCGCAAGGCGTCGTAGCGTTCGACGGGCAGTTTGAGCCGTTCGGCGAGGGTGGCCGGGAGTTCGCCGATGAGGCTGCCGCCGCCAGTCACGTAAATGGCCGCGGGTTGCGGCGCGCCCGTCTGGCGGCGGTGATTAACAATAGAGCGCGTAAGCTCTAAGTGCAGGCGCCCCATGAAACCCGCGGCGGCGCGATGGACGGCGGCGCGGGCGGGTGAGTTTTCGGGCAGTTCGGAGCGGCCGGCGAGAACGGAGATTTTGAGCGTTTCGGCGGCTGCGAAGTCGATGCGGAGTTCTTCGGCGAGCGCGGCGGTGACGACGTTGCCCGCGAGCGGAAACGTGCGGATATAAAAACGTTCGCCGTCGAGGAAGAGCAGGTGCGTCGAGCGCGCGCCGATATTAATAACTAAGGCGCTGGCCGGAGCTTCCGGGTAGCTGTAACGGAAGGCGGCACGGAGCGCGAGACTACCGGGCGTGGCGCGCTCGGGAGCGAAGCCAGCGGCATCGGCGGCGGCGCACAGCGATTGGAGCGCGTCGAATTTCGCGGCGGCAAACATGACGTCGAGATCGAAGCCGTCGTCGGCCATGACGACGTGATCCCAGACCACTTCAGCAAGCGGATACGGGATGTGTTGCGAAGCTTCGAAGGCGAGACTCTGGGCACGTTTGGCGCGATCGAGCGCGGGAGTTTTGACAAACTTAGTGAGCGCGAGGTGACCGGGCACGACGAGGGCGCAGGGGCCGGAAAGATGTTCGCGAGCCGCAATCGCCCCCAACGATTGCGTGAGATGCTCCGACCAGCGGGCTTCGTGCGCAGGATCGGCGTCTTGGGCCTCGTGAGCGAAGTGTTGCAAGCTCAGACGACCCGAAGGCCCGGCGACGAATACGCCGGCGGCAACATGACTCGCTCCTGGGTCTAAAGCTAAAACGCGTGGGGTTCGCATTACGTGGGTGCGGAGAGGCGATTTGAGATAAGTTTGGTCGGCAAGCGCAATCGTTTAGGGCGAGGCCCGCGCCGGAGGCGCGAGAGACGGTTCACGGCGCACGAAAGTTACCGTGTTACGCGGGTATTCTTGCGCGAAGGGGGTGAAATATTGCGGTTGTAACCAGCCATCATTGGCCGGGGCGCCGGCGAGAGCTGCGACCAAAAAAGCCCGACGCGCGGCCGCCTCCCCGAGCGCCGTCGCGCTGGCCGCGCGCACTGGCGCCTCCGCCCGCCCCGCCACGGCCAGTTCCACAGCCCAATGGCGGGGCGCGCCTGGGAGTTGATCACGCTTCACCCATTCGGGCGGAAAATAAAAACGCACCTCCGAGCGCCCCGCGGGCAACGCCAGGCACTCGACTTCGGCGCGATAATACTCAGTCCGCGCAGTCGAACCCGTGAGCGCCAGAGTCTCGACGCCGACCCAAAGTTGCACGCGCACGCGACTCACCATGCGCCCTGGCGCATCGGGCGGCGGGACGACGTTGAGGCCCACGGTGGCCTCGAGCCAAGGCACGGAGGGATTGCTCGCGGGCCGCGCCGGAGCAAAACGCACCGCCGCGACCTCGACCTCAGCGGCTCGGGAAAAAACGTGCGCGCCGGCCAACCCCAAGGTCAGCAAAAACCATCCGAGAACGTTAGCGCGCTGGAGCAACACGGTAAAAAAAGTTGTGCAGCTTCCGCCGAGCGTCACGCTCAATTAAATCTCCATTTCATTTTCCTCCGCGCCGCTGCGGCCCATGACCACACTCGCCAAGCCTCCCCTCGCCTACAAAATCGCCGTCCTCGTTTTCTTGGAAAACGCCGCGGGCGAACATCTACTCTTATTAAGAGCGAAGCCGCCGAACCTCGGTTTCTGGAGCCCCATCGGCGGGAAACTCGAAACGGCGACCGGCGAGTCCCCGTTTGAATGCGCCGTCCGCGAGACCCAAGAGGAGACGGGCTTCAGTATCACCGCCGACGATCTCCATCTCTTCGCCATGATCGCCGAGAAAGCCTATGAAGGCCACGCGCACTGGCTCATGTTTTTATTTCGCTGCCGACGTCCGATCACAGCGCAACCCGCCGATATGGAGGAAGGTAAATTCGGTTTCTTCAGCCGCGACGCCATCGGGACCACGGTGCCGATCCCCGAAACCGATCGCAACGCGCTCTGGCCGATCTACGACCAGTACCGCGATCGCTTCGTGGCGCTCAAGGCCGATTGCCAACCCGGCCGACCCATTCACGTCGAGATCGAGCAAATCACCCCGCCAACCAAGTAAGTCCGGCCGCGAAACAACGCTTGATTTCCAAAACTTCCGCCGAACACTTTACCTTTTAACCAGAAAACCACTTACCCGTGAGCAAGAAACCGAGCGCCACCATCGAGCAGAAACCCACCGCCAGCAACACCAGCCACGGCCAGGCCCCCGTTAATGCCGCGCTGACCCCGGCCCAGAAGATCGAACTCTTCAGCCAAATGGTGCGCATCCGCCGCTTCGAAGAGCGCAGCCACCGCGCCTACACCGGCAAGAACGCCGCCGGCGGGGCCAACATCGGCGGCTTCCTCCATCTTTATAACGGCCAAGAGGCCATCGCCGTCGGTTGCTGTTCGCTCATGGGCAAACATGACCACGTCATCACCGCCTACCGCGACCACGGTCACGCCATCGCCGTCGGCATGGACACCAAGGCCCTCATGGCCGAGCTCTACGGCAAAGTCACCGGTTGCTCCAAAGGCAAAGGCGGCTCGATGCATTTCTTCTCGCCCGAGCGCAATTACTGGGGCGGCCACGGCATCGTCGGCGGCCAAATCCCCCTCGGAGTGGGCCTCGCTTACGGCGTAAAATATAAGGGCCACAAAGGCTCTGCCATGGCGTTCATGGGCGACGGTGCCGTCAACCAAGGCGCCGTGCACGAGGCCTACAATCTCGCCGCGCTCTGGAACCTTCCCTGCATTTTCGTCATCGAGAACAACGGTTATTCCATGGGCACCAGCCAAGCCCGTTCCTCCGCCGGCGAACTCGCCAAACGCGCTGAAGGCTACGGCATGGCGTGGGGCGTCTGCGAAGGCCACGACGTTTACGAAGTCCGCGCGACGATGGATAAATTCCTCCAAATCGCCCGCGAGGAATGCAAACCCGCCGTTGTCGAGATCCGCACCTACCGTTACCGCGGCCACTCCGTCGCCGATCCGGATAATACTTACCGCACTAAGACCGAGATCGAAGACTACCGTCGCACCAAAGACCCGATCCAAGTCTTCCAAACCGCGCTCATCGCCGAAGGCGTTCTCACGACCGAGTCCGCCGAAAAAATCGACGAAGCAGCCCGCGCCGAAGCCGAAGCCGCGGCCGACTTCGCGGACGCGAGCCCCTACCCCACGCCCGAAGACATCCAAAAAGATGTTTACTGGGAATCCGACAATCCCGACCAACGCACCTCCCAAGGCCGTTTGTTCTTCAACTGAGTCGCTCTTTTTTAACTTCAAACTTTCCCGCGATGTCCCAACTCACTTACCGCGAAGCCGTCCGTCACGCCTTAGCCGAAGAACTCACCCGCGACCCCAACGTCGTCGTCATGGGCGAAGAAGTCGGCCAGTTCCAAGGCGCCTACAAAGTCACCCAAGGCCTCCTCGAGAAATTCGGCCCGAAACGCGTCGCCGATACACCCATCAGCGAAGCCGGTTTCATCGGCATGGGCATCGGCGCCTCCATGCTCGGTGTGCGCCCCGTCATGGAGCTCATGTTCTGGTCGTTCTACTCGGTCGCCTTTGACCAGATTCTCAACAACGCCGCCAACGTCCGCTACATGTCCGGCGGCCAGATCAACTGCCCCATCGTCATCCGCGGTCCCGCCAACGGCGGCACCAATGTCGGCGCCACCCACTCGCATACGCCCGAAAACATCCTCGCCGCTCACCCCGGCGTGAAGGTCGTCGTGCCCTCGACGCCCTACGACGCCAAGGGCCTGCTCAAGTCCGCCATCCGCGACAACGACCCGGTCTTCTTCCTGGAAAACACCGTGCTCTACGGCGAAAAAGGCGAAGTCCCCGACGAAGAATACCTGATCCCGCTCGGTAAAGCCGACGTCAAACGCGAGGGCAAAGACCTCACGATCGTCACCTACGGCCGCCCCGTCATCCAATCGCTCATCGCCGCCGAGTTATTGGCGAAAGAACACGACATCTCCGTCGAAGTCGTCGACCTGCGCACCATCCGTCCGCTCGACATCGACACCGTCCTCGCCTCCGTGCGCAAGACGCACCGCGTCCTGGTCGTCGAAGAACAAAAGCCTTTCTGCGGCGTCGGCGCCCAACTCACCTACATGATCCAAGCCGAAGCGTTCGACGACCTCGACGCGCCGATTGGCCGCCTCTGCACCATCGATGCGCCCGCGATCTACAGCCCGCCCGTCGAAGCTGAGCAATTGCCCAACCCGCAACGCATCCTCAAAGCCGCCCTCGCGCTGCTCGACTAAGTCCGTCGTCGCCGCCTCCTTCCCGCTTCATTTCAGCTAACTTTTTACCCGTATGGCTAATATCACTCTAATGCCCAAACTCAGCGACACCATGACGGTGGGTACGCTGGTCAAATGGCTCAAAAAAGAAGGCGACGTCATCAAGACCGGCGACATGCTCGCCGAAGTCGAGACCGACAAAGCCACCATGGAGCTGGAAAGTTACTTCGACGGCACGCTCCTCAAAATTTTCAGTCCCGCCGGCTCCCAACTCCCGATCGGTGCCGCCCTCTGCGCCATCGGCAAACCCGGCGAGAAAGTCGAAGCCCCAGCGCCCAAAGCTGCGCCTGCCGCTGCCCCCGCCCCCGCCGCGCCCGTTGTTGCCGCCCCGGCTCCAGCGCCCGTCGCCGTGGCGGCTCCAGCTCCCGCGCCCAAGCCCGCCGCGCCCGCTGCTGCGCCTGCCGCTCCTGCCGGCCGCGTGAAAATTTCCCCGCTCGCTCGTAAGCTCGCCGAGGAAAAACGCATCGACTTCACCCGCGTCAAGGGCACCGGCCCCGGTGGCCGTATCGTCCGCGCCGACATCCTCGCCGCCGAGAAAAACCCACCACCCGCCGCCGCCAAACCCGCGCGCGCCGAAGCCGCTCCCGCTTGGGGCTACCGCTCGGTCCTCGACAAGAGCCCCGTGCAAGCCGAGTCGTTCGCTCCCGCGTCCAACATGCGCGCCACCATCGCGCGCCGCCTCCTCGAGGCCAAGACCACCATCCCGCATTTCTACCTCGATATCGAAGTCGACGCCGCGCCGCTCCTCGCCCTCCGCGAACAGCTCAACGCCGGCCTCGCCAAAGACGGCGTCAAACTCTCCGTCAACGATTTCGTCCTCAAAGCCGCCGCCGCCGCCCTGCGCGCCATCCCCGGCGTCAACACGTCGTGGACCGGCACCGGCATCCAATCCCACAGCGCGATTCACGTTTCCTTCGCGGTCGCGATTGAAGACGGCCTCATCACCCCCGTCATCCGCGACACCGACGGCAAGACGCTCTTCCAAATCAGCGCCGAAGCCAAATCCCTCGGTGGTCGCGCCAAAGACAAGAAACTCCAGCCGGCTGAATTTACCGGTGGCACCTTCTGCGTCTCCAACCTCGGCATGGCCGGCGTCGATCGCTTCTGCGCGATCATCAACCCGCCTAACGCCGCCATCCTCGCCGTCGGCACCACCGTCAAAAAGCCCGTGGTCAAAGACGACGAAATCGTCATCGGCCAACGCATGACGCTCACGCTCTCCTGCGACCATCGCGTCGTCGACGGCCTGCTCGGCGCGAAATTCCTCAACGCCGTCAAAGCGCACCTCGAGAGCCCCTCGCTGCTGCTCCTCTAAAGCCTAGCGAACGTCGCACCCGATTTCAGCGCCGACCTTTAAACGGGTCGGCGCTTTTTTTTTCCGATCGCTCGCGATCCAACTCAACTCTCGGCGCGAGCCTTGGCGTCAGCCTCGATGAGCTTGATCAACGCCTCAAGCGTGGTGCGCACCTTGGCCTTCACCACGGGCAACTCCGCGGCGTGGCCGACTTTCTCGTTGGCGAAGAGATAAAACTTCATCTTGGGCTCCGTGCCACTACCGCGCGCGGCGAAGCTGTAGCCATTGGCGAGCGTGACTAGGTAGAGATCTTGCTTGGGGATCAATTCGCCATCGGCGTCACGGATATCTTCGCGGCCAAAATCTTGAAATTTCGCCACCGCGACCTCGCCGAATTTCGAGGGCGGCTGGGCCCGATAGGTGTCGAGGATGCGCTTGATCTTCGCGTTACCGCTCGCGCCTTCGTAGTAGAGGTTGATCACGCCTTCCAAATAGAAACCGCAACGCAGGAAGATCTCGTCGAGATATTCCGGCACGGTGAGTCCGCGACTCTTAACCCAAGCGCAGACCTCGGCAAACATGAGACACGCCGCATTGCCGTCTTTATCGCGCAGGAAATCGTTAGGCAGATAACCGTAACTCTCCTCCGTGCCGAACGCGTAAAACGTGCTGTGTTGCAGCAGCAACTTCGCACGCTGCGCCAAGGGCAGCGCCTCGTAATCGAAGCCCGCCGGCTGCGTCGCCCGCAGTTGGTTTTCGTAGCCGCGCATCTTGGCGGCGATCCACTTAAAGCCGGTGAGCGTGTTAATAACTTTCACGCCGTGCGCCCGACCAATCGCATCTTGGAGCTGCGTCGTCACAAACGTTTTGATGATGCAGGCACGATCCGAGCCTGCAGCCGGAATCCACCCGCGCTCTTTATATTTTGTAAGACGATAATCGGCGAGCAACGCGCCGATTTGATTCCCCGTGAGAAGTTCCATTTTACCGGCGCGATTGCGCACCGCGACGCCCATCCGATCGGCATCCGGATCGGTGGCGAGGACGACATCACAATTCTCGCGCTCGGCGAGTGCGACCGCGAGGGCGAGCGCCTCGGCATTTTCCGGGTTGGGTGATTTTACCGTCGGGAAATTGGCGTCGAAATTTAATTGGGCCAACACCGGTTTCACTTCGCAGCCCGCGTGGATGAGCAGCGGAATGGAATGCACCGAGCCGGTCGCGTGGATATTGGTAAACGCGATTTTTAATTTCGTCTGCTGCAAGACGCGCGGATCGATCACGGCTTGAGCGGCCACCTCGAGGTACGCATCGTCCGCATCGCGACCGAGCGTGGTCACGCCGGCCAAATCCGTAGCCAAAAAAGCGCCGAGCTCGGTGAGAGGCACCGCGTTCACTTCTGCGACGATGCCCTTGTCGTGCGGCGGGACGACCTGAGCACCATCGTCGAAATACGCTTTGAAGCCGTTATCGTGAGGCGGATTATGGCTGGCCGTGATCACGACCCCCGCGTGGGCCTTGAGCCAGCGCACACTGTAGCTCAACTGCGGCGTGGGCCGCGGCCCGTCGAAGATAAAGGCTTCACCCCCGAGCTTCGTCCAAGTCGAAGCCGCGAGCTCACAAAAATGCCGCGAAAAATGCCGCACATCATAAGCGATCACGAGTCGTGGTTTCGCAGTGATGTTTTGCGAGACGAGGTGTTTCTTGGTGTAGCGAAAAAGTCCGATCACGGCGCGCGCCAACGTAAAATCGTTGAGCAAATTACTCCCGATGGCGGCGTGCTCCGGCGATCCGGCCGCGGTGCGCGTGCCCGTCTCGGCGGCGGCGGTCACCACGCCGATCGTGCGGCCCCGCATGCCGCCTGTGCCGAATTCAAGATAACGATAAAATCGGTCATTCAATTCGCCCCACGCGGCCTGGGCGATGAGTTCATCAATGCTTTCTTTGGCCCAAGCCGGAAGTCCAGCCGCGAGAAACGCGGTGATATTTTCCGCCGTGCTCGGCATGAGTTGACCAGCCGCAGCGGCCGATTGGATTTTAGCAAGAGTGGTCATGTCGTAAGTGAAAAATTTCAGGTCAGAACGAGTCCGTCTACTAGCGCGGGTCGAACGCTGAGGCGGGCCCACGACTCCGCAAACGAGTCTTCGTCGTAACCGAAGCTGGGCGCCACCTCGAGATTGATCGCGGGCAAGCCGGTCGCATCGGTCGCGAGCGCGGCACCTTGGGCGTTGAGCCAACGGGCAAATTGGCGGCGCTGATCGTCCCGACACGTTTGCGGCGAATCGACGCCCTCGGCATTTTTGACGGGCGAGAAATCGTCGGATCGGCTCGTCTCGATCACGAGCGGATTCTGAGCAAAGGGCAGTGCGTCGAAAACGAAGAGCTCAAATTTCACGCCATTAGCCTGGGCCGGTTTAACGGGCTGACCGGCCGCGTCGATGGCAGGGATTTTTTTGTCGGCGCGGTGAAACGGCAACGCGACGGCCGACCCATCCGAGCGCGCCATGCGTCGGATAAATTCCCGATCGAGCAGGTGCAGCGCGATGCTGCCGGCGCGATACCGCAACTGGCCCGCAGCGTCGGTCTCGCGCTGCATCGCCATCGGCAGATCGGAGTACTCCACGACGACTAAACGGCCGTTTTGCGCGCAGAAATGACCGAGTTTTTCCTCCGCGTAAGCCTTCGGCACCATCTTGCTCGACATCTCGGAACGGCGCAGGAGATGCCAGCCGATGAACGACGGATCGATCGCACGCACGAGCGGATTATCGACCTGAAAATAACTCAGCGTATCAATGCCCTCGCGCTCCATCAGATCGAGCGCGCCACTCCGGTCTAAAGCACGCAACGAACCGCCGTGACCATCGGGCGAGAGCGCAATTGAGCCTTTGGCTTCGAGCAGAATTTTACCCGAAAAATCCACGGCCGGCATCCGACCTTGGCGGAAAAAATGGACGCGGGCCGCGTCGCAGCCAAAAAAATTATGCTCCGCGAAAAAAGCCTCGGTCGCCGCGTGATTCTGGTGGCTGGTCATGATGAACCAGTGCAACGGCCGACCATAGCGCCGGCCCGCCGCGAGCAGTTTTTCGGCAAACACTTGGAATAACGTTTTCCCGAGAACCGGCGTGACGGGAAACGTGCCCTTCGGCCCGTCGTAGCCGAGACGCGTCCCTTGACCGCCCGCGACCGTGAAGGCCGCCACTCGACCGGCGCGCAAGGCCTCTTCGCCCGCACGTTTGGCTCGCTCCCAAGCCACGGCATCACCGCCGTGCGCGACGAGTGGCTCGTACGGCGCAGGCGCCAAGCCACTCAGATTAACGCCCGCCGCTGCCCCAGTCTGGGCGATCAGCGTACGATTCAGCCGATCCATTTCAGCGAGATCGATTTCGGCCGCCTCGGCCAACAAGTGTTGCTGCGCGTCAGGCGCGAGTTCGTCGAAAAACGCAAAAACCTGCGCCTGTCCAGCACGTTGAAATTCGGCGATAAGCGGATGAGCGGATGACATGGAACAAAAAGTGTGGCGCGTTAATTTTCGAAGCGGAAAACATATTCCTCGGGCCGAGCGTAGCCCAGTTTACGACGGATGACTTTTTCGACGTACGCGGGATCCGTGCGCAGACGCTCCAAGACCTGCTCTTGGTATTTCAAGCGCAGCTCGGCCTCGGCGACGCGACGCCGGCTTTCGGCTTGGATCGTTTTGAGGCGGTTATACTCCTCCCGCGCTTCCATAAAATAAAGTCCACCCGCGAGAGCGATGCCCACGATCAACGCAAGATAAAGGGCGAAAATAAAGCGACGCAGGTTCACAAGAGAAACGTACCCGATCAAACCCGCCGCCCCGCAACTGAGTAAAGGAGATTTCCCCGAAAACCGCTCCTTCACATACGCGAAATTAACGTGCGTTTTCAACCGAATCGGCTGACGGTTGCCGTGTATGTATCAGCGATTTTACGGGTTCAACGAGATGCCGTTCAACATCACGCCCGATCCTCGCTTTCTTTACCTGAGCCCCACGCACCAAGAAGCCCTTGAACACCTGATTTTTGGCGTCCAAGAAAAAAAAGGATTCATCGCTCTCATCGGTGAAGTTGGTTGCGGCAAGACGACCCTCTGCCGGCGATTTCTGAACGAACTCGACCCCGCGCACTACGACACGGCGCTGATTCTCAACCCCCGCGTCACCGAGACGCAGATGCTGAAAGCCATCCTTACGGAACTGGGCGAAACCAAGCTCGCCCGCAGCCCGTCCGATCTCGTTGCCCAGATGAATCGCGTCCTACTGGAGCGCATCGCGCGCGGCCGCGACATCGTGCTCATCATCGACGAAGCGCAAAATTTATCCATCGAAGTGCTCGAGCAGATTCGCCTCCTCTCCAACCTCGAGACCGACCGGCAAAAATTACTTCAAATCGTGCTGATCGGTCAGCCCGAGCTGAAAACGATCCTCGCCCGCGACGAACTCCGTCAACTCCGCCAACGTATCCTGGTTCACTACGAACTAGCCGCCCTCTCGCTCTCCGATACGCGGCACTACATCCAGCACCGACTCAAACAAGCCGGCAGCAACGGCCGCCCCACGTTTACCGCCTGGGCCTATCGCGCGATCCACCGCTACAGCCAAGGCATTCCCCGGGTCGTAAATAACCTCTGCGACAAATCCATGCTCGCCGCCTACATCGAGGAGTCGGATGAAATCAATTTTTGGCATGTTCGTCGCGCCATTCGCGATCTGGCCAACTTGACCAACTGAGCCTAATTCACCCATGAGCCTCATCAGCGAAGCCCTCAAAAAAGCTCAACGCGAGCGCCACGCCACGCCGACGGAAAGCCCCGCGTCCCGGACCGATTCAGGCCCACCTCGCCGTCGCGCCCAATCCTTTTCCCCGCCGACGCTCATCCTCGTTGGCGCCGGCATCGTCGCGCTTTTTGTCATCCGCGTCGTCAGCGCCGTACTCTGGATCAACCAGCCATCGCCGCCCAGCAACCTCACGGCAAAACCCACACCGCCACGAGCGCTCACCCATCCGACCCCTGCGGTGCCCGACGCGAATCCTACCGCCACACCCGCCGCTCTACCTATCGCGGCAGCGAACGCCGCAAGCGGGGCGCCGGCGCCAGCGCCATCACTCGCTTCCATTCAGCCCGCCCCAACGACGACTCCGATTAAAGTGCCGCTCGGCTCCACCTTCACCCCCACCCCTTCCGTGAGCACATCGCCAGCCGCGACGCCAAACCCTTTCACGCCCACGATTCTCCCCTCCCTGCCAACGCCAGCCGCCGCGGCCAGCTTCGACCCCAATATCCAAACCATCATCGACGCCTGGCGCATCGCCGGCATCCGTTCATCGGGCGACGACAGCAAAGTTTTTCTCAACGATCGCGTTTATAAAATCAACGACCTCATCGACGTCGCGCGCGGCATTCGCCTCACCCAAGTCACCCCCAAAAACCTCACGTTCACGACTGCCGATGGCATCAGCTACGTCAGGAAATTTTAACTCGCGGCTCCGACCATAGTATTCACCCGCTTCGCTCAGCCCAGCTCGGGACGCATTTTCTTCGTCGCAGCTGGTGCGATTCTGGTGGCGGAGCGCCTCCGCAACCGTAGATTCCGCGCCATGTCAGGTCCCGCCCATTCCACCCACACTTCGTCCGCCGCGCCCGATGCCGAGCTCGAGCTCAACACGCTACCCGAGCCAC
>CAJAFD010000274.1 GCA_903938935.1 uncultured Opitutia bacterium | reverse complement strand
CTCCAGGTTTATCTCAACGGCAAAGCCATCCGCCGCACCGTCCGCAGCGACAACCTCGACCCGCGTCGCCCGTTGCTCACCCCCGCCGCCCCGCTGCGTTACACCGACAGCGAACCGCTCCGCAAAGGCAGCGCGCCCGACATCCGCCTCTTCCGCCGCGCCGCGCTCGAATCCCAACTCTCCAGCCTCACCACGATTCGCACCGCCGCGACCACGTATCTAGGCCGCCGCGACGATTCCGATCCGCTCCGCGAAGGCCGTTTCCAAGACATCCGCTTCTACCGCCGCGCCCTCGCCACCGATGAAGTCGCCCGCCTGCCCTTCGAAGACGTCGCTGCCGAAATCATCGCGCGTCAGCCCGATCCCACCCGCTGGACCACGGACGAAGCCTTCGTCGTCGCCGAGAAATTCTTCCTCGGCCAGATCGACGCCGAAGCGAAAAAAATCACTGCCGAGCTCGCCGTCCTCGACAACCGCATCGACATCCTCACGCGCGGCGGCGCTCCCACCCTCGTCGCCCGCGAACGCGCCCAACCCGCCTACGCCGATCTCCTCAAACGCGGCGATTACTTCGCCCGCGAAGAACGCGTCGCACCCGGCACCCCGCACTTTCTCCCGCCGCTCCCCGCCGGCATGCGCCCCGATCGCCGCGCCCTCGCCGAGTGGCTTCTCACCCCCGAGCAACCGCTGCTCACCCGCGTTACCGTCAACCGCATGTGGCAGGAAGTTTTTGGCCGCGGCCTCGTCGAGACCGCCGGCGATTTCGGCATCATGGGCGCACGGCCTTCGCACGCCGAGTTGCTCGATTGGCTCGCCGTCGAGTTCCGCGAGAGCGGTTGGGATGTTAAAAAATTCTACCGCACGCTCGTCACCTCCGCGACCTACCGCCAATCGGCCACGGTGACACCCGCACTGCTCGCCGCCGACCCCGGCAACAAACTCCTCGCCCGCGGCCCGCGCTTCCGCATGGACGGAGAGATGCTCCGCGACGCCGCCCTCGCCACCGCGGGCCTCCTCGTTGAGAAAATCGGCGGCGCCCCCGTCAAACCTTACCAACCACCCGGTCTCTGGGAAGAAGTAGCGATGCCCGAATCCAACACCAAAAAATACGTCCCCGGCACCGGCGAAGACCTCCACCGCCGCAGCGTGTACACGTTTTGGAAACGCGCCTCCCCGCCGCCGAGCCTGGAGACGTTCGACGCCACCTCGCGGGAATTTGTCTGCGTCCGCCGCGCCCGCACCAACACGCCGTTGCAGGCCTTCGTCACGATGAACGACCCGCAATTCGTCGAAGCCGCCCGCAAGCTCGCCGAGCGCGCCGTCGCCAGCTCGCCCGACGCCACCGCGCGCCTCGACACCCTCGCGCAGCTCACGCTCGGCCGCGCGCTCAAACCCACCGAACGCACCGCCCTCGAACGCACGCGCGCCACCTTCGCCACGTACTACGAAAAAAATCCCGCCGAAGCCCGCGCCCTCCTCACCGTCGGCGAAACGCCCGTCGGGAAAAATCTCGATCCCGTCGAACTCGCGCAATGGACGCTCGTCTCCAGCCAGTTTTTTAACCTCGACGAATTTCTCACCAAGTAACCGCCCGCGCCATGTCCGCTCCCCACGATTCCCACGACCTCTGCTCCGACCACGGCGGCGAAAACCCCACGATCTGGCAACTCCCCGTGCCGCAATCGCTCAAGGATGAATGGCTGCGCCTCGAGACGCGCCGCCACTTTCTCGGCCGCTCCGGCAAAGCCCTCGCTTGGGCCGGCCTCGCGAGCATCGTAGGCCGCGGCGCATCATCCGCGCGCGCCGCGAGTCATCCCGCCGACGGCGCCGCGCTCGCCGCGCAACTCCCGCACTTCGCACCCAAAGCTAAGCGCGCCATTTATCTCTTCATGGCCGGCGCGCCGTCGCAGCTCGAGACCTGGGATTACAAGCCCGGCCTCCAATCGCTCTTCAACACCGACCTTCCTGAATCCGTCCGCGGCGGCCAAGTTCTCACCGGCATGACCGCCAGCCAAGCGCGACTGCCCGTGGCCCCGAGTTTTTATAAATTCGCCCAACACGGTCGCGCCGGCCACTGGGTCTCTGAGCTCTATCCTTGGACCGCGAAAATTGCCGACCAGCTCACGGTCATCAAATCGCTCCACACCGAGGCGATTAACCATGAGCCGGCGATTCTCCAGCTCACCACCGGCAACATGTTTCCCGGGAAACCTTCGCTCGGCTCGTGGCTTTCCTACGGCCTCGGCGCCGTCAACGACGAGCTCCCGACCTTCGTCGTGCTCACCTCGAAGATGCCCGTCACGCGCAACGTCCAGGCGCTTTCCAACCGCCTCTGGGCCTCAGGGTTTCTCTCGCCCGAATACGCCGCGGTCGCCCTCCGCTCCGGCGGCGATCCGGTCCTGCACTTGAGCAACCCGCCCGGCGTCAACAGCGACCTCCGTCGCGCCATGATCGACGGCGTCAACGACGTGAATCGCCAGCTCTACGAAACCGTGGGCGACCCCGAGACCAACGCCCGCATCGCCCAATACGAACTCGCCTTCCGCATGCAGACCTCCGTGCCCGAGCTCACGGATTTCTCCAACGAGCCCGCTTCCACCTGGGACCTCTACGGCCCCAAGGCCAAAGAACCCGGCACCTTCGCCTACAACTGCCTCATGGCCCGACGCCTCGCCGAACGCGGCGTGCGTTTCACTCAAGTTTTCCTCCGCAGCTGGGATAATCACAACTTTCTGCCCGAAAACATCAAAACGCTCTGCGAAGATTCCGACCGCCCCACCTACGGCCTCATCACCGACCTCAAACGCCGCGGTCTCCTCGACGATACGCTCGTCATCTGGGGCGGCGAATTCGGCCGCACCGTCTATTCCCAAGGCACGCTCAAGCCCAACGATTACGGGCGCGACCATCACCCGCGCTGCTTTAGCATGTGGATGGCCGGCGCCGGCATGAAACCCGGCCTCAGCTACGGCCAGACGGACGATTTCTCCTACAACATCGTCAAAGACCCGGTCCACATTCGCGACCTCCACGCGACGATCCTCCACCAATTCGGCCTCAATCACGAACGACTCACCTATAAGTTCCAAGGCCTCGACCAGAAACTCACCGGCGTCCTCCCCGCCAAGGTCATCACTGATTTGCTCGCCTGATCGCCCGCGTCGCCCCGCGCATGTTAAAATTTATCCCGCTAATTCTCGTCGTCACCCTCGTGCCCGCGCCCGCCGCGCCGGCTCCAGCACCGATCGACTACACCCAAGACATCCGCCCCATCCTCGCGGAAAATTGTTTTTACTGCCACGGCCAAGACGCCACGAAACGCGAAGCCAAGCTCCGGCTCGACACCCGCGAGGGCCAACGGGTCAACAACGTCGTCGTCCCCGGCCAACCCAACGAAAGCGAACTCATCGCCCGCATCCTCTCGACCGAAGAGGACGAGCAGATGCCCCCCGCCGATTCCCACCGCATCCTTACCCCCGCGCAAAAAGACACCCTGCGCCGCTGGGTCGCCGAAGGCGCGCCGTTCACGCCGCATTGGACGTTCTCCGCCCCGACACGCCCGACGCCGCCCGCCGTCCGCGGCGAAAACTGGATTCAAAATCCCATCGACCGCTTCGTCCTCGCCCGCCTCGAAACCGAAAAATTGGCCCCGTCGCCCGAGGCCCCGCGGGCGACGTTGATCCGCCGCGTCAGCCTGGATCTCACCGGCCTCCCGCCCACGCCCGCCGAACTCGCTGCCTTCCTGGCCGACAAAAAACCCGGCGCCTACGAACGCCTCGTCGATCGCCTGCTCGCCTCCCCGCACTACGGCGAACGCATGGCGCTGCCCTGGCTCGATGCCGCGCGCTACGCCGATTCCAACGGCTTCCAGCAAGACGGCGACACCTTCCAGTGGATCTGGCGCGACTGGGTCGTCCGCGCCCTCAACGCCAACCAACCCTTCGACCAATTCAGCATCGAGCAACTCGCCGGCGACCTTCTGCCCAATCCCACCATCGACCAACGCATCGCCACCGCGTTCAACCGCAACCACCTCCTCAACGGCGAGGGCGGCGCCATCCCCGAAGAACAGCGCCACGTCACCCTCTTCGACCGCGTCGACACCACCGCCACCAACTGGCTCGGCCTCACCGTCGCCTGCGCCCAATGCCACGACCACAAATTCGACCCCATCACTCAGCGCGATTATTTCTCGTTGCTCGCGGCGTTTAATAACGTCCCCGAGACCGGCCTCGTCGGCGGATCCTCTTACAAAGTTCGCACCGCCGCGCCCGTGCTCGACCTCGCCACGCCCGAACACAAAGCCCAACTCGCCGCCGTCGAAGCCCGCCTCGCCGCCCTTAAATCCGACGAACTCCTCGTCAAGCTCCGCAGTGATTGGGAAGCCCAGATTGCCACCGACGAAACCTTTCCCGTCCCCGCCCTCCGCGCCACCGCCGCCCTCCCGGCCAAAGAACGCCCCGAGCTCGAAAACGGCGACCTCCGCCGCTACTTTTTCAAACACGGCCTCGCCAAGGTCCATCCCGAGCTCGCCCAACTCCTCGCCGAGCTCGCCCGCCTCAAAGTCGACGATTACCCGCGCGTCATGGTCATGGACGACAGCAAACCCCGCGACACGTTCATCCTCGACCGCGGCAACTACGAGACGCCGCTCGATAAAGTTTCCTTCGCGACGCCCGAGTTTCTCCCGCCGCTCCCCACCGATGCGCCGCGCAACCGTTTGGGCCTCGCGCGCTGGCTCGTGAGTCCCGCGCAACCGCTCACCGCGCGCGTCATCGTCAACCGCCATTGGCAGACGTTCTTCGGCCTCGGCATCGTTAAAACCAGCGAAGACTTCGGCGTGCAAAGCGACGCGCCCGTTCACCAAGCCTTACTGGATTGGCTCGCCGTAGAATACCGCGACGGCGGCTGGAACACCAAAGCGCTCCATCGCCTCATCGTCACCAGCGCCACCTATCGCCAATCTTCCCGCGTCACAACCGCGCTACTCGAACGTGACCCCGAAAATCGCCTCTACGCGCGCGGCGCCCGGTTTCGTCTGCCCGCGATGGTGATCCGCGACCAAGCCCTCGCCGTCTCCGGCCTCCTCGTCGATCGCCTCGGCGGCAAACCTGTTTATCCGTACCAACCCGCCGACATCTGGGACTCGCTCGCGATCACCAAAGAGCGCGACTTCACCTACCCGCAGTCCACCGGCGAAGACCTTTACCGCCGCAGCCTCTACACGTTTTGGCGCCGCACCGTGGCGCCTTCCAACATGTTCGACGCCTCCTCGCGCAACACCTGCATGGTCCGCACCGCGATCACCAGCACGCCGCTGCACGCGCTCACCACACTCAACGACCCGACCTTCATCGAGGCCGCCCGCGCGCTCGCGGCGCGCTCGCTCCGCGCCGCGTCTTTCCGCGACACGCGCCTCGCGCACGCCTTCCGCCTCGTCCTCGCCCGCGACCCCGATGCCGCGGAGAAAAAACTGCTCCGCACCAGCCTCGAAAAACAACTCGCCCGCTTCACCGCCGATCCCGCCGCCGCCCAAGCGTTTCTCACGGTCGGCGCCATCCCGCGCGATCCGGCGTTCTCCACCGCCGAACACGCCGCTTACACCGCCGTCTGCCTCGCGCTTCTTAACCTCGACGAAACGTTGACCAAATCATGAACCCTCTCAGCGAAGCGCACCTCCAACTCACCCGCCGTCAATTTTTTGGCCGCAGCGCCACCGGCATCGGCGCCGCCGCGCTCACCTCGTTACTCAACCCCGACGCCCTCGCCGCGCTCACCGCCTCCGGCAACGGCCTCCCGCATTTCGCGCCCAAGGCCAAACGCGTGATTCTGCTTTGGCAGGGCGGCGGCCCGTCCCAAGTCGATCTTTTCGACTACAAACCGGGCCTCGAAAAACTCCGACTCCAAGAACTCCCCGATTCCGTCCGCAGCGGCAATCGTCTCTCGACGATGACGGCGTCGCAGAAAAAATTTCCGATTCTGCCCGCGCTGAAACCGTTCAAGCAGTACGGCCGCTCCGGGCGTTGGCTGAGCGAGTTGCTCCCGCATATCGGCGGCTTGTCCGACGAGATGTGTCTCATCCGCTCGATGCGCACCGAGGCCGTCAACCACTCGCCCGGCGTCACGTTTTGCCTCACCGGCTCCCAGATTCCCGGCCGCCCGAGCATGGGCTCGTGGCTCACCTACGGCCTCGGCTCACTCGCGGCCGATTTGCCGTCGTTCGTAGTCATGACTTCCTCTGACCGCGAAAAAACCTGCGGCCAACTTTTCTACGAACACTACTGGGGCAGCGGCTTCATCCCCTCCAAATTCCAAGGCGTGCGCCTCCGCAGCGAGGGCGAACCCGTCCTCTACCTCAACGACGCCCCCGGCCTCGACCGCGCCCAGAAACGCGCCCTGCTCGACGACATCGCCAGCCTCAATCACCACCAACTCGATCTCCACGGCGACCCCGAGACCGACACCCGCATCGCCCAATACGAGATGGCGTTTAAGATGCAGGCGAGCGTCCCCGGTCTGCTCGAGCTCGACAAAGAATCTCCCGCGACCCTCGCCAGCTACGGTCCCGACGTGAACCGCCCCGGTAGTTACGCGCGTAATTGTCTGCTCGCCCGTCGCCTCGCCGAACGCGGGGTACGTTTCATCCAACTCATGCACGGCGGCTGGGACCAACACCGCAATCTCTCCACGCAACTCGAGATCCAGTGCCGCGACACCGATCAACCCACCGCCGCTCTCATCCACGACCTCAAACAACGCGGCCTACTCGAAGACACGCTGGTGATTTTCGCGGGTGAATTCGGCCGCACCGTTTTTGTGCAAGGCGACATCACCAAACGCGACGGCCACGGCCGCGATCACCTCGGCTCCGCGTACAGCACGTGGATGGTCGGCGCCGGCGTGAAACCTGGCATCGCCTACGGTGAGACCGACGACTTCAGTTACAACGTCGTCAAAGACCCCGTTCACGTCCACGACTGGCAAGCGACGATCCTCCACCTCCTCGGCATCGACCACCAACGCCTCACCTACCGCTACCAAGGCCGCCAATTCCGCCTCAGTGATGTGCACGGCGAAGTCCTCCGCGGCCTGCTCGCCTAAACCCTTTTTCTTCCCCTCAATCCCAACTCCCAACCCCTCCTCCCCTATGCAAACTCGTCGTTCCTTCCTCACTCAAGTCGCCGCCACCGCGGCCGTCAGCGCGTTCTCCGCGCCGTTCATCCGCGCCGCCAATAAAGCCGGCTCCGGCCAACTCATCACGGGCACCGGCGCCCACCGCTACGAGATGATCCACGATTGGCTCACCGCCCCCGAAGGCCTCGTCTGGGGCGACACCCAAGGCCTCGCCCAAGACAGCCAAGGCCTCATCTACGTCGCCCACACCGTTAACAATACCTCCATGCGCCCCGAGGCCATCGTGGTTTACGACGCCAAGGGTAAATTCGTCCGCGCCTTCGGCGAAGACATGCGCGGCGGCGCCCACGGCCTCGGCGTCCGCAAAGAAGGCAACCGCGAGTTTCTCTACCACTGCGACACCACGCGCTGCAAAGTCATCAAGACCACCCTCACCGGCGAAGTCGTCTGGTCCAAAGGCTACCCCCGCGAAGACGCTGCCTACGGCGCCGCGCCCATCAAATTCATCCCGACCAACATCGCCTTCGCACCCAACGGCGATTTCTACATCGGCGACGGCTACGGCTCCTACCGTATGCTCCGCTACTCCATCGACGGTAAATTCCTCGGCGAGATTTCCTCACCTGGGAAAGGTGATAACGAAATCAGCAACCCCCACGGCCAATACGTCGACACCCGAGGCAAGGACCCTGTCCTCGTCATCGCCGACCGCGGCAACCGCCGCATCCAGACCTACACGCTCGACGGCAAACACCTCCGCACGATCAAGGACGACACCAAGCTCCGCCAACCCTGCCATTTCGACGTGCGCGGCGACCTCATGCTCTGCCCCGACCTCGACAGCCAGGTCTGCCTCCTCGACAAGGAATACAACGTCATCGCCCAACTCGGCGACGGCATCGCGCACAACGGCAAGACCGGCTCCCGCCGCTCGCAATCACGCGCCGAGTTTACGCCCGGCGAATTCATCACGCCGCACGGCGCGATCTTTCTCAACAACGGCGACATCCTCGTCGCCGAGTGGCTCCCCATCGGTCGCCTCACGCTCCTGCGCAAACTCGCCTGAGGATTCACCTGTAGGCGGGGTGCCCCCACCCCGCTTCGCTCCGCTCCACGCGTAGGGCAGGTCTCGAGACCTGCCCTTTTTTTCCGCTCCCTCTAAATGTCCGCTCCCGCCACCAAACCCAAACTCCTGCCCCGCCTCACCGTCGCCGCCGCGCTCAGCGCCGCCACGGTCGCCGCCGCCTTTGCGTTTGCGCCCGACGGCATCGCCCACGGTGGCGGTCTGCGCTTACTCGGACGACTGCATCCGCTCCTCGTTCATTTTCCCATCGCGCTCCTGCTGCTCGTTCCACTTTTAGAAATTCTCGGCCGCCGCCGCGCCGCGCTCCGCGAAACCGCCGGCACGGTTCTCACGCTCAGTTTATTTGGCGCCGTGCTCTCCGTCTTCGCCGGCCTCGCGCTCATGCGCGCCGATGGCCACGAAGGCGCCACGTTGGAAAATCACCTCTGGGGCGGCGTCGCGGTCGCCGTCGCCACCGCACTGGCTTGGCTCACGCGCGGTCGCTCCCGCAGCCTCTACGTGCTCTCACTCGCCGCGAGTCTCAGCGCCCTTGCTTGGGCCGCCCACCAAGGCGGCTCGCTCACGCACGGTGAAGATTATCTCACCGAGCCCCTCCCGCCCGCGGTTAAAAAAATCCTGCGCATCCGCGAAAAACCCGCGCCCGAAACCTACGCTACCGACACCGTCTTCGGCGGCGCCGTGCGCCCCATCCTAGAGAAACACTGCTTCTCCTGCCACGCCGCGGATAAAGAAAAAGGTGATTACCGCATGGACACTTTTGCCGCGCTCCTTGCCGGCGGCAAATCCGGCAAACCTGCCATCACGCCGGGCGACACCGCCAAGAGCGAACTGCTCCAACGCATGCTCCTCGATCTCACCGACGAGAAAGTCATGCCGCCGAAGAAAAAAGCCCGCCCCACTGCGGCCGAGATCGCCCTCATTCGCTGGTGGATCCAGCAAGGCGCGTCGCGCGACACGCTCATCGCCTCCGTCAAAGAAGCACCGCTCGAAATCACCGCACTCCTCGCCGGCTCCAGCTTAAACGTCGCCGCGCCCGCCGCGCCCACGTATCAATCCCGCGTCGGTGATTACAGCGCACTCCGCGGCCAGATCGCCGCCCTGGAGCAAAAACTCCACGTTAAAATCACGCCCGTCTCCGCCCGCGCCGGTGACGGCCTCGCGCTTCAGACTCGCGGCGCCGAAAAAACCTTCGGCGATGTCGAACTCGCCGCCCTCGCCCCTCTCGCCGCGTTCATCGTCGAAGCCGAACTTGGCGGCACGCGCCTGACCGACGCCAGCCTCGCCACGTTGAAAACCTTCGTCGCGCTCGAGCGCCTCAACCTCGAACGCACCGCCCTCACCGGCACCACCCTCGGCGAACTGCGCACCCTGAAAAAACTTAGCTACCTCAACCTCTGTTCGACCGCCATCACCGACGATGCGTTCACCGCGCTCACCG
>CAJAFD010000273.1 GCA_903938935.1 uncultured Opitutia bacterium | reverse complement strand
GAGTAATAATTCGGCCCCAAAGGCCCAAAAACACGACTTAACTGATTTTTGGTCGATTACGCAGCGTATTTAGGCCGATTTACATCCAAATTGACCTAAATTAACTCAATTAAGACCCAAAATGGGTTCATAAAAACCCGTTTCACGTCGTATAAAACGCGTCTGAGGTAACGTGAAACACGTCTAAGGTAACGTGAGACGCGTTTCACGTCGCATAAAACGCGTCTGACGTAACGTGAGACGCGTCTAAAATAACGTGAGACACGTTTCACGTTACTTTTAACGCGTCTAAAATGAGGTGAAAGGCGTTTTACCTTATTTTTTTAGCCAACCACGTGACCATCACCGCGCCGATTTAGACCTGGGCCTCGCTTTTGCCCGCCGGCAGCAACCACGTAGCGGTGTTGATCACGTTGAACCTCGACGCCACCACGGCTCAGGTCGAATCGGCGAGGAACGCATCCTCCGGCGCGGCGTTGATTGAAATCTACAAAGTGCCGCAACTTACGATTTCTCCGTTCCGCGCCGCTCTGCTTCAGCTGCGATTTCATTCCCGGTCGCGCGTCGGGCGTGGGAAGTTGCGCCCTCAGCCTCCCGGCGAGCAGCGGAGGCTTTTTCGCCCCAGCGCGCAGGGTGCAATTTAAGGTTGGCCCCAAAAAATTAACCCCGTCACTTAGATGGGTGCGAACCTTGCAGCCAACTCTCCTGCATCCCCTCGTTAAGTTGCGCCCGCTGGTCGCGGACGACTGGGACGCGCTCTATGCGGTCGCGAGCGACCCGTTGATCTGGGCTGTTCATCCGGCGCATGATCGTTGGCAGGAACCGGTGTTCCGACGTTTCTTTGCGGACGCATTGGCCAGTGGCGGCGCGTTGGTCGCCATCGATCCTGCGACGCATGTTATCATCGGCTCGTCGCGCTTCGATCCTAGGCGGGCCGAACCTGGCGAGGTTGAGATCGGTTGGACCTTCCTCGCCCGTAGTTATTGGGGCGGCCCGACCAATGCCGCCATGAAATCCTTGATGGTGGGTCATGCGCTCGCCCAGTTTGAACGCGTCATTTTTATTGTGGGCGAAGGCAACGTCCGTTCGCGTCGCGCCATGGAGAAAATCGGCGCCCAACTGACGCCCCGCGAACACTACGTCGAAATGGCCGGCCAGACGGCGCGTCATGTCATCTACACGATGGACCGCGCCGGTTTTGCCCGCGGCCCGCTTGCGGGTATCGGCTCCCACCACTGAACTGCGGCCCACGCTGCCACCCCTCTCCGATGAATCTCCTGCTCCCACGGCTTTCGCTCCTCCTTTCCGTTTTCGTCTTCGCTTCCCCGTGCGGGCTCGCCGCGGACACGGTCGGCAAAGTCGAAGCCGCCGCCGACGCAGATTGGACGGCGTTTCAACAGGCGATGCAGCCTCCGCCTTCCGCCAAGGATACTGATTATGCGGGACGCATTCGCTGGGGCATGAACTTCGTCCAAGGCGTGCTCACGACCGGCCAGAATTTTTACGACCGACACCCCGCCGACCCCCGCCGCTGGGATTGCGTGATGCAGATGGTGAAACAATTCGGCAGCTGGACCGGCGGCATCAACGGCCGTGAAGACGGCAAAAAAGCCGCCAACGCCGTGTTTAGCGAGGCCGCGCGGGCGCAGTGGGCGATCAAGCTCCAGGCGCTGCGGGTC
>CAJAFD010000272.1 GCA_903938935.1 uncultured Opitutia bacterium | reverse complement strand
CATCATGGAGATCATGGACAACTCCGCGGCCGACGGAAATGTCGGCAACGCCGATCTCACCAAGGAAACCGTCGATCGTTACTACAAAGCATTTCCCGACGTGATCGGCTTCATCAACGGCTACGGCCCCGCGCGCACGCGCGACCTGCGTGACACGCGCGCGATGATTTCCTACGATTACTACATCGACCCGCGCCGCCCGCGCGAAGAAGTCGCCGCCGATCTCAACGAACTCATCGCGCTCAACGCCAAGCGTCCGTATTTCCTGCTCGTCCACGTGCGCGAATCCAACGACGTCAACAGCCTCGTTGAAATCACGAAACAACTCGATGGTCCCGTCGAAATCGTGCCCATCGATGCGTTCCTGAAACTCGCCGCGAGCAACAAGACTTACACGACGCGTTACCAAGATCCGGACGACCCGAAACATTTCAAGGGGTTCTAAGGCGGAAAAAGTTTTGTTTGGTTTTACCCGCGGGCGCGGGTCAATCTGCGCACATGGCCCATTATCAACGTCCCGAATCTCAGCGCCGGCCCGCGGCTCAGGCGCGACCGTTGACGGATTTTGTGGGCCGGCCCGGAGCGCTGGCCGCCGCACCGGCGGTGGCGAAACGTGAGCCGCGCGCGGGCGGGCCGTCGCCGCGGGAAGAACTCAAAATCTGCGGCCTCGCGGCGGTGAAGGCGCGGTTTGAGCGCGACCCTGCTTCGATTTTACGGCTCTTTTTTGACGAGCCTACGAGCCGAAAAGTCGGCGCCATGAGCCAAGTACTCGCGGCAGCCAAAAAAGTTTACCGCTGCGTCCCGCCGGCGGAGTTGGAGAAAATCTCGGGCTCGATTCACCACGGCGGCATTGTGGCGATCGTGCAGGTGCCGGCGTTGCGCGCGCCGACGCCGGAGCACATCCGCGCTTGGGCGCAGGCGCGGGCGACCGTGTTGGTGCTCGATCGTATCGGCAACGCGCACAACCTCGGCGCGATCGCGCGGACGGCGGCGTTTTTCGGTGTCGAGCGGATCGTACTCGCGGAAGCGGCGTCGGCGGCTCGGCCCACGGAGGCCGCGCATCGCGTGGCGGAAGGCGGCCTCGAACACGTCGAGTTGTGGCAGGTGAAAAACATCGCGGCGCTGGCCAAGGAGCTGGCGGCGGCGGGTTACGAAGTGATCGGCGCGGCGACGCGCGGCGGTCGGCCCGAAGCGGCCTCGGGGGCGAAGAAGCCGGTGGCGTTGGTGATGGGCAACGAGGAGGAAGGGCTCGCGCCCGCGGTGGTCGCGGCGTGCACGCGGTTGGTGACGATTCCCGGCACGGGCAAAGTCGAATCGTTAAACGTCTCGGTCGCAGCGGCGGTTTTGCTTTGGGAATGTTGCGCGCGGCGGACGGGCGGCGGCAGCGCCGGGAGCTGATCCGGTCAGTCGGTGTTGAGAAACCAATTTTTCCAGGTCCAGCTGGCGGTAAAGTAACCGATCCCAGCGATGATACACACAAAGGGAATGGCGTACTCGGGCCCGATCCACCACGCGAAGAGGCCGAGCGGGATGTCGACGAGCGCGAGGAAGATCCAATACGTCCAAAGACGGATTCGTTTTTTCGTATCCAAGCCAGGTTTGAGGTCGAAGTGGCCGGCGGCTTGGTCGTGGCGAAGGTTGCACGCGAGGTGGGCGTGGATGTCGTTGGGGCGGTTGATGGGTCGATGCGTGCCGAGGACGGGGGCGCCGCCGGTGGCGATTTGGCTCAGGGCCTGGGTGGAGATGGGCTCGTGGGTGTGGGCGACGACGCCGGGGTCGGCTGCGACTGCGGGCGGTTGGAGCGCGGGCGGTATGAGAGGAATATTAAGGGCTTCGAACTCCTTCGTTTTTAGCATGTAATGGGGACGCGGCGTCTCATTGGGGTTTTCGGACGGGGCGGGGGTTGCGGGCATGTTTTTAGTAGAAAGTGGCGAAAGGCCGGAAGGGCGACGTCGTTTATCACATAAAAAGGTTTCGAAATTTATTTTTATAAACTTGCGCCGCATTCCGGTTGTTTTTTTACATCCGTCTGCGGTCTACCCCCTGCGCCGCACTGCCTGCGATCTACCCTCGTCGGCTTTATATCCTTAACACCCTACCTGTATGTCTCAGTTTGGAATGCTTCGTCGGCGTCTGCCCTCATTGATTGTTTTAATTTGCGGCTGGTTATTCGCCGCTACTTTGGCTCACGGCCAAACGGCCACGGGCTCCGTGCAAGGCCGAGTTTTTAATCCGGTCTCTAAAGAATACGTGGGCAACGCTCAGATCCGCTTAGACGGCACGAGCAAAATCACCTACTCCGAGAGCGACGGTTCATTCTCGTTTGCCGACGTGCCCGCGGGCCCGGCTGCGATCTCGGTTTCCTACTCGGGTTACGTCACCGTCAACGACTCCTTCACCGTCACCGCTGGCATGCCCGCCGTGCGCGAGATCAACCTCGTCAGCACGGCCGCCACGCCACCTGTCGCTAAAGACGGCGTGATCCAGCTCGCCGCCTTCTCCGTCGCCTCCGAGCGCGAGGGCAACTCCAAGGCCATCATGGCGCAGCGCCGCAATATGAACATCACCACGTCGGTTTCTTCCGACATTTTCGGTGACGTCGCTGATGGTAACGTCGGTGAATTCCTCAAATATCTCCCCGGCGTCGACCTCGATTACGTTGAATCGGAACCCCGTGGCCCGCGCCTCGGCGGTATGGATGGTCAATACGTGGGCGTCTCCTTCGACGGCATGCGCACGGCCAGCGCCGACGCCAACCGCGGTGGTGGCGCCGCTTCCCGCGCTACGAGCTTCGAAGGTTTCTCCATCACCAGTATCGACTCCATTGAGATCAACCGCACGGCCAGCCCGGAAAACGACGCCGATTCTCCCGCCGGCACCGTCAACATGAAGACTAAGCGTGCCTTCGAGCGTAAAGGCCGCCGCATCGCCTACAACGTGGGCTATAACTTAAATAGCGAAGAATTCACCCTCTCGCAGACCCCAGGCCCCGCTGATTACAAAGAAGAAAAGTGGAAGCCCAACTATCAGTTCGAATACGCCGAATCGTTCTTCAATCAACGCTTCGGTGTGTTGCTCAGCGCCAGTCAGTCGAACTCCTTTACGGAGCAGCTCTTGATGACCAACGGCTACAACCGCACGGCCAATCCCACCCAAGGCGATACTCGGCCGATGACGATCCGCCAAATTGATTTCAAGGATGGCCCTAAGTTGATCCGCAAAGACGCGCTGCTGTTGACCGCTGACTGGAAAGCCAGCGCGCGCCTGACCCTCTCGCTCAACCTCGTTTACAGTTATTTCGACGGCGAGTTTTTTAACCGTAACTTCACCTTCGTCGCCGCTAACGATAACGCCAACGTCAACAACGGCCGCTCCACCGTCGGTGGCGATGGTATCACCAGCGTCGTCGCCACTCGTGCCGCCAGCGGCAGTGTGAACAATGTCGCCACGCTCAATAATGGCGGCGGCTCTTCCGCCAAGCTCACCTACACCCGCCAGTTTGCGCCGCGTTTCGAGTACAAGATTGGTGGCTGGATCGTCGACGGCGCTCTCGCTATGTCGCGCTCCGTGAATAATTACGAATCCCTCGAGCGCGGCTTCGCCAACTCCGAGGGCGGCGGTGTCGCCAGCGGTTGGACAGCCACCCGCGCCAGCCCACGTTCGGCCGAGTGGACCATTCGCCAAACCAGTGGTGCTGATTGGTTCAATCTCGAAAACTTTAAGAGTACCGACAGCCGCTCGGGTGGCACTCGTATCACCAACGACGACCGCACCTGGATCACCGAAAAATGGACCGGTACGTTGAACGCCAAGTGGGTCTTGCCGTTCATGCAGCGTTTTCCGACCT
>CAJAFD010000271.1 GCA_903938935.1 uncultured Opitutia bacterium | reverse complement strand
GGAAATCGTCGACGACGCCATTTACGCGCGTAGAACCCGTGCTCCAGTCGTCGTTTTTCATAACGAGGTCGCCGGCCGAATTATAAATTTCCAAATAAGGATCATCCATCGCGGTGAGGCCGTATTTGGCGAGGGACGGACCTTGGACGCGGATCAAAATGCGCTTCGTGGGGCCAGAGCCGGCTTGCACGACGAAGCCGCCGATCATGATCCTGGAACGGTCGGCGTAGCCACGCGTGGAGAGGTTGATGACCTTGTTGTCGTTGCGATCGACCTCGTAGGCTTCGACGAGCGTGGTGCCGGTGCCGCCGTCGGTGCTCTCGACATTGACGGTATAACTGCCCGGATCGAGCGTGGTGAGGAGCGCGGAATCTTTACTACCAGAGGGAAAAGGAAACGCGCCGACGGCGGCACTGGCCGCGGCGATTTGGGTGCCGGTGGAGGCCGTGCCGACGGGTGTGCCCCAGTTGTCGTTTTCGCCGATTTTGGCAGAAGGGGAACGATCCGTCCGATAAAGCGTGATGCGGGGATCGGTGATCGTGTTGGGCACGTTAAAGGGCGACGCGGCGATGGCGGGGCCCGCGGCGCGCACGAGCATTTTCTTGGCGACCGAGCCTTGGATGACGAAGCCGGCGATGAGTTGTTGTTCGCCGGTACCACTGAAGGCGCGCGTGGCGACGTTGATGAGGGTGCCGGTGTTGGTGGCGGTCCGAGTTTGTAGGCGGTAGTTGGCGGCCTCGAAGGCGCTTTGGTCGACGGTGAGCGCGTTGTAGGCTTCGCCACTTTGTCCGCTCGCGATGCCGACCGGGACGCTGATCGGCGCCGGTGCGGTGATGTTGGGATTGGAGAAATAGGCGAGGCGGGTACCGGGCGCGTAGGCCATGATCGTGCGGTAGGTTACTTGGTTCCGGCCGACCAAACGATAACCGTAACTATGAGAATAAGCGCCGGTGCCCTGGGTGCCGTCGGCGTTCTTGGAGTTTTCACGATCGTGAGCACAGCCAAGATTGTGCCCAAGCTCATGGGTGACCGTTTCTTGGCCGGAGACGTAGGCGGATTGGACGACGCAGAACCCGAAGAGCGGATTATAATTTTGTCCCGGGGTCGCGAGCATGTAGCCCAAACCCGCGCTCGTGGTATCGGCGCGTTGGAGAATCAAGCATGTGAGGTCGGCGCCGGATTGATCGCGCAGCGCGTGAATCTCATCCATCTTGCCATCGGTCGTCGACCGGAGAGCCATGAGCGCATCTTTTTGCCAAGAATCGACGGAGGACGTGAGCTCGTCACCGGGTAGATTTACTTCGGCGATTTTGACCAACCGTACGCGGGCTGCGACAAGACTGGCGGCGAAGTCGCTGTTGATCTTGGCCGTGGCGTTGTCGAAAAAACTCTGGATCGCCGCCGTACGCGCGGTGCCCGACAAGGTCGACAGCACGGCTTGCGTGTAGAGAAACATGAGGTCGATCGTGACGTTGGCACCGGCGCTGGCGGCGGTCGGCGGGATCAAACCACTGTCCGCCGCGCTCGCTGATTCGAGCTGAGCGGCGGCGACTTTGCGGCGCGCGAGAGCGGCGATCGCATCGGCATCGAGGACGGGCCGCGGCGGGTTGATCATGCCGCACGGCGGCACAAGCGCGTCATCGATTTGGAAAAATTGCGCGAGCTCCGCCGTAGCGGCGCGCAGCGCAAATTTGCCCAGTTCGACATCCTGAATCGAGGCGTGAAGAAACCCAGCGTTGTAAGATAAAATCACGCGACTCTGCGGCCGACCCTCGATCGTGCCTGTGCTCGTGAAACGGTCGGGGCCCATAGAATTTGTGCCGTCGATGACGACGCCGAGCGTGGTACCATCGGACAGCGGAATCGAGACGCGACCGGCACCTGCTGGTTGCCAAAAAGGCGAATCTTTCGCGGTGAATAGCGCGGCGTTGAGACGCACGTAGTGGATCGCCCGCGCGGGCGCCGGCAACATCCGGTCAAGGGCCGCCGCATCGGCCGGTTGCGCATAGACGAACAAGGGCTGCGCCGTGGCCCGCGGCATAGCCGCCGGCGAGTTCAAAGCAACGCTCGCAGCAACAAGCCCCGAAGCATCAGCCGGAACGCTCTTGGTTCCACCCAGCAGAGCGCCACTCGCGGTGCTAGCGGTCTGGTCCGGTTGCACGACCACCCATGGCTTAGGTTG
>CAJAFD010000270.1 GCA_903938935.1 uncultured Opitutia bacterium | reverse complement strand
GCCCAGTCCACATCACCCGGCTTGCTCCTATCCGAAAAAGCGATGCTCCGACCATCGACATGGATGGCACCGCCTTCACCTCTCGCTTCGTGCGCCCAGCGCCCCTGCACAGAATCGAACGTGAGCAAATGCGCCGCGCACTCCGCGCCGCCTTTCGGATCGTTGATCAACGCCCAGTCAAACTCCGGCCAGGCCCAAGCCGCCCGTAGCGTCAGCCGCCCGATTCGCCCGAACCCGTTGATGCCAATTTTCGTTTGCTTCATATAAAAAATCTCGGATCCGCGCCCGCTAGCATCCGCAACGGTATTGACCCGGCGCCTTCTCCAGTTCGCCGGCGCGCACCCAAGCGCACGACGGCTCGATTTTTTTCAAGCGCGCCGCATCGCGCTTAAACACCGGATTCTCCCGCGCGCAGTCCTGCAAACACGCCAGATTCGCCTTGAGTTCACGCGACGGCTTCGGCGCCAACGCGTAAATCACCCAGTTGCCCTGCCGCTCCGCCCGGACCAGTCCACGCTGCCGCAGATACGCGAGGTGCTTCGAGATTTTTACCTGTGGCTCCTGCAATATTTCCTGAAAGTGGCACACGCACACCGGCCCTTGCGCGAGCACGTTGAGCAAGCGCAAGCGGGTCAAATCACAGAGACAGGCGTAGATCTTGATCAGCTCCACGCTTTAATTCGTATGCCTTAATAAGCATACGAATCAAGTCTCGCTTTGTGACGTTTTAAACCGATCCCCACCGCGCCCATAAAAAGGCCGCGTCGGGTGACGCGGCCTTGAAAGTCATCCTTAAGTTTGGGCGAGCTCAGCGTCGCATGCCACGATGCAGTCGGCTGACGGGTTTGGCCGCCGCCGCCGCGACTTCTGCCTGCGCTTTTTCATCGAACAACGCCGAATAAATGTACGGGAAGCCTTCGATTTTCTTCCGCTCGATCGCCATGCCAGTGAAGCGCTCGATGCTGCGCGCGTCGCGCACATCTTCTTCGGTGACGAGCGTGAACGCATCGCCACTGGCCTGCGCGCGGCCCGTGCGGCCGATGCGGTGCACATAATCTTCGGCGTTTTCCGGCACGTCGTAGTTGATCACGTGCGAGACGCCCGCGATGTCCAAGCCACGCGCCGCGATGTCGGTCGCGACGAGAACTTCGAATTTGCCCGATTTGAAACCTTCGAGCGCCTCGATGCGTTCGCGTTGGCTGCGGTCCGAGTGGAGCACGCCGACGGTGTGGCCCTTGCGTTGGAGACGATCCGCGATGCGGTCAGAACCCATGCGCGTGCGCGCAAAGATGATGACACTCTTAAAATCTGTCTGATCCAGCAGGAGCTGCAGGAGTTCGAATTTCTGCGAAGCCACCACAGGGTAAAATGCGTGGGCGATCGTCTCGGCAACCGAGCGTTGCCGCCCGATCTCGACGCGCGCGGGATCTTTCAAAGCCCAACTCGCGAGCGAAGCGATTTCGGGCGGCACGGTAGCCGTGAAGAAAAGCGTCTGACGCGTGTTCGGCGTTTTTTGTACGATACGTTTAACATCGGGCAAGAAGCCCATGTCCAACATGCGATCGACTTCGTCGAGCACGAGGATGTCGACGTCTTTGAGCGAGACGTTGCCCTGCTCCATGTGGTCGAGCAAACGCCCGGGCGTGGCCGCCAAAATATCGATGCCCGCGCGGAGATCTTCCAATTGTTTCCCGTAGCCGACGCCGCCGTAGACGATCGTCACGCGCAGGTCGGTGAATTTGGAGAATTTCTGAAACGCTTCTTCGACTTGTAGTGCCAGCTCGCGGGTCGGCTCGAGGATCAAGCAACGCAGTTTACCGTGCGTGCCGAGTTTCTGGATAATCGGCAGCGCAAAAGCCGCCGTCTTGCCCGTACCCGTCTGGGCGGAGCCGATCAGATCGCGACCCGCCAGCACGACGGGAATCGCCTGCGCCTGAATCGGCGTGGGCTCGATGTAGCCCATTTCTTGGACACCAAAAGCGAGCGCATCCGACAAGCCCAACTTGCTGAAAGCCGTATCCATCTTTGGCACATTGATGGGAACCACCGGCTTGATGGAGGTCGCCCGCGGATGATCGTAATTTTTGTCGATCGTGGGGCGTTCCCGCGGCTCGCGCGGTCCCCGGCCATCACCCCGAAATTCTTCACGCCGGCCTTCACTGCGGCCCCCACCGCTACGCCCGCCCCGTTCGCCCCCGCGGGGTTGAAAATCCCGTCGAGCATCGCCACCGCCCCGACCAGAACGTCCCTCGCCGGCACCGCGGCCTTGACCGCCATAATTTTGGCTCTCACCGCGACGCGCGCTCTCGCCTCCGCGCCGACGACCCTCTTGCTCACGCGCACCCGATCGAGCGGGCACCGGCGCGGCGGAAGAAGGAGCAGATTTGGCCGGGGCGATTTTTTCGCGCAATTTCGCGAGGAGTTTTCTGAACATATTGGACGAATTAAAATGCCCAACCTCTCTTAAAAAGCCGGCTTTGCAACCACGGAGATGCGCCGAAGACTATTCGATCTACCGTAAAATACTGCAAGTGGGCCAAATCGGTAACGTTAACCGTCGCTCCCAAGCCGCGTGCCCTAACCAGGGCCTTTTTCATGTAATCCAGCACGGCTTCACGCTTGGCACCCACGCGCCACCCAGCGCATCCTCATGTCTCGCACTGTGATGAAACTGGAAATCCGCTGGCTTGTCCGCCTCGCCCTCGATCAAAATCTGCTACAGCTGGAGCAATGCCGCAGCATCTATGCGGCCGTCGGGCCCGAGGCCGAGCTCATGGATTTCGCGCAAAAAATCATCGATGACGGCCTCATCACCGACGTCGAATTGCTTGAAAAAATTGCCGGCATCGCTCTCACCAAAGCCCAAAAAAACACCCCGATCGACGACCCGCTCGATGCGCCCCCAACTTCGTCGGAGCGCCTCACGGAAGCCGCGCTTCACGCTTTTGAAACGACCGCTCACCCGTCGATCACCAGCGTCCCTCCGCCCAGCTTCGACTTCGAAACCCTAGCTCAACTCGACGAACCCGGCCTCACCGCTGCCCTGCGCGATCTCTTGCGCTCCACGGCCGCTTATGGAGCCAGCGATCTCCATTTTTCGACCGGCGCTCGGCCATTCCTACGCAAAAACCGCGCCTTTAGTTTCCTCGGCGAACACCCTCTCACCGCACCCGAAGCCCTCCGCCTCAACACCGCGCTACTTTCCTCGGCTCAGAAAAAAATCTACCTCGAGCGCAAAGACTACGACTACGCCTTGGCCCTGAGCTCCACCGACCGCTACCGCGTGAACCTCATGTTTCACAAAAACGGCTCCGCGGGCTCCTACCGCATGGTCCCGGAAAAAATCCGCAGCCTCAAAGACCTCGGCTTCGCCCAACACGAGGAAACGCTCAAAAAACTCCTCAGCTACCACAACGGTCTCATCCTCATCACCGGCCCGGTCGGCTCCGGCAAAACCACCACCCTCGCCTCCATGGTGGACTACCTCAACACCACCCGCACCGACCACATCATCACCGTCGAAGACCCCATCGAAGTCGTCCAACCCGCCAAAGGCTGCAACGTCTCCCAACGCGAAGTCGGCTCCCACACTCAATCTTTTTTCTCCGCCCTCAAAGGCGCCCTCCGCGAAGACCCCGACATCATCGTCATCGGCGAACTCCGCGACCTCGAGACCATCGAAATGGCCGTCAGCGCTGCCGAAACCGGTCACCTCGTCATCGGCACCATGCACACCAGCGACGCCCCCACGACGCTCACGCGCCTCCTCGACGTCTTCCCGCCCTCACAACAAACCCAAATCCGCTCCAGCGTCGCCGAAAGCCTCCGCGGCATCGTGTGCCAACGCCTCCTCCCCGCCGCCAAAACCGGCGACCTCGTCCTCGCTTGCGAGATCCTTATTAACAACGTCGCCGTCTCCAACCTGATCCGCGAAGGCAAATCCCAAGGCATCCGCAACACCATGGAAACCGGCCTCAAAGACGGCATGTGCCTTATGGATAACGTCGTCTTTCAGCTCCACCAGGAGCGCGCCATCGACGCCCCCACCGCCCTCGCCAACATCTCCAACCGCGTCCTCCGCGCGAAAATCTCGTGAAGCCCGCCTCGCACTCCAGCCCGCCCAACGCCGCCACCCTCGCCAACGCGGTCGAAGCCCATCGCCGCGCCCGCCGCGTCGTCCTCGGCCACTTCTTTTTTTTCCTCGTGTGCTGCATCGCCGCGCTCCTCCTGCGCCGCGCGTTCAAATTCCCCCCGCAACTCACGTGGGTCCTCCTCGCCGTCTTCGGCCTCGTCTTTTCCGCCGACCTCGCGCGCCTCGTCTACCACAATTATAAAATCCAACGCCTCCGCGCCGCCGGCGCCGACGTGTAATTTCTCCCATGGCCGCCATCGACGCCCTCCTCCAAACCATGCTCGAAAAGGGCGGCTCCGACCTCCACCTCACCGTCGGCCTCCCGCCCAAAGCCCGCATCTCCGGCGCCCTCCAAACCATCGGCCCCGACCCCATCGACGCCACCACGATGGAGCAGCTGCTCAAAGAAATTTGCCCACCGAAACGCTGGGCTGAATTTCTCGAACGCCGCGACCTCGACCTCGCCCACGAGATCCCCGGTCTCGCCCGCTTCCGCGCCAATTTCCTCTGCAACCACTGGGGCCAAGCCGCCGTCCTCCGCCAAATCCCCGCCAAGATCCTCGCCTTCGACGAACTCAAACTCCCCGAGGCCCTCAAAAAACTCTGCCACCTCCAGGAAGGTCTCGTCGTCGTCACCGGCCCCACCGGCTCCGGCAAATCGACCACGCTCGCCGCGATGATCGATTACATTAACACGAATTTCACCAAGCACATCATCACGATCGAAGACCCGATCGAGTTCGTGCACCCGGTCAAAAAATCCGTCATCGTCCACCGCGAGGTTGGCGACCACACCGAATCCTTCGGCACCGCCCTCAAAGGCGCCATGCGCCACGATCCCGACATCCTCCTCGTCGGCGAGATGCGCGAACTCGAGACGATCAAACTCGCCCTCGGCTGCGCGTCCATGGGCATGCTCGTCTTCGGCACGCTCCACACCAACAACGCCCCCAAGACCGTCGACCGCATCATCAACGCCTTCCCCGCCGATGAGCAAAATCAAGTCCGCGTCATGCTCGCCGGCTGTCTCGCGGGCGTCGTTGCCCAGCTCCTCTGCAAGCGTCTCCCCAAAGGCCGTTGCGCCGTCCACGAAATCCTCCTCACCCACGAAGCGCTCCCCAACACCATCCGCACCGGCCAAATCGCCAACATCCGCGGCATCATCGAGAGCGGCAGTGCCGAAGGCATGATCACCATGGACCACAGCCTCATGAACCGCGTCAAAGACGGCACCATCGCCGCCAAAGAAGCCTACATGAAAGCCGCCAACAAAGCCCTCTTCGCCCCGCTCCTCGCCCCCGGCGACCTCGCCGATTCGCACTGAGTTCTTCCGCGATTTTTTCGGAGCCGGTTCACCTCGACGCGCCGTCACACCCGCGTTTCGCCCTTCGCTTCGTGCCGCAGCACACCCGCGATACGCCAAAAATCTTCCTCCTTCACCAACACGTAATCATACACCGCACTCGCGCCATCTTGCGCAAACACCCGCGCCGTCACCGTCGCCTGCCGCCCATCATCGCGCACCAGACCAAACTCCGCGCGCGCGTTTGACCAGATCTCCGGATAACCCTGTCGCACCAACTGCACAAACCGCCGGATCGGCGTCTGCCTCTGCAACCCCGTCGAAGCATACGCATACGCCTTCCCGATTTCGCCTTCGCGCAACGCCGCCAACTGTCCCTCGACCGAGGCCACGATCTCTGCCTTCACCGCCGGCTTGCTCGCCGGCAACGTCCGATTCTCCGCCGCGTCCGCCGCGATGGTCAAAAGCCCCAAGCATAAAAACAACCAACGGATTACAGTCCACTTCATCGCACCACCGTAGCAAAATTCCACGCGCTTGCAACCGACGACGCGCCTGCCGCATTTCGCCCCTTTCTCTTTTCAACTGGCTCGTTTCAACATAGCCCCTAGCTCATGCCTGCCACGATCCGTCCCGCCACCGCTGCCGACATCCCGGTCATTTTGGATTTCATCCGCGGGCTCGCCGATTACGAAAAACTTGCCCACGAAGTCGTCGCCACCACCGAGACTCTCCGCGCCACGCTCTTTCCCGCCGATTCTACTACGCGCCCCGCCGCCGCCTGCATCCTCGCCTTCACCGCCACCGGCGCGCCCGCTGGCTTCGCCCTGTATTTTTTCAATTACTCCACCTTCCTCGCCAAACCCGGCCTGTATCTCGAAGACCTTTTCGTCCGCCCCGAATTCCGCGGTCAAGGCCTCGGCAAAGCGCTCCTCCTGCACCTCGCCCAACTCGCCAACCAACTCGGCTGCGGCCGCATGGAATGGTCCGTCCTCGACTGGAACCAACCCGCCATCGACTTCTACGAGGCCCTCGGCGCGGAACGCAAAACCGAGTGGACCATCTGCCGCCTCACCGGCCCCGCCCTCGCCCGCTACGCTTGAGCCCCGAGCGAAACGCTTGCCCTTTATCCGTTCTCTTTACCCCTTCTCTGTCACCGTGCCCCGCCACTCTCTCCCGTCCCCCAACCGAGCATGAGCGCACCTGTCATCTGCTTCGGCCAACAACCCTGCGGCTTCTTCCCCCGGCGCTTTCTCTACGCTAAATTTGCCACCGCGCGAAAACTCCAAGCCGAGATCGGCGGCGAGATCGTCTTTTTTTATCACGACAGCGATCACGACCCCCGTGAGACGCAGACCACCCTCCGCCACCGCAAGACCGACGAGCCCCTGACCTTCAACTTCGCGTTCATCAACAAAACCCAGCGCAAGTTCTCCCCGCTCTACGCGAAAAAAATCCCGGCCGGCTGGCGCGACCAGACCGCCCGTCAACTCCCTGCCTACGTCGCGCCCCACCACGTCGACGCCTTCAAAACCATCACCGCCGACACCGTCGCCGACTTCTGCCTCGAGATGTACCGCGCCATGGGCCTGCTCGAAGGCATCCGCATCGTCCGCTCCAGTGACCCCGCGTTCCGCCGCGCCGCCTGCCCCATCACGGATTTCTTCGTCGATATCCCCCACGAAGGCGAAATCGTCCGCGCCCGCCACACCCCCGCAGGCGCTCTCCAACTTCACGAAGGGGGCAACTCGTTCATTACGCTCCCCGCCCCGGCCTTTGACGCCGTGCACATCAGCCCCTCGCGCGACAGCCGCCTGCGCTGGATGCAATCCGTGATCCACTGCACGCACTACATCGCCGGCGCCGGCGAACAAGCCTACCTTAACCACGCCGACG
Organism: uncultured Opitutia bacterium; assembly: GCA_903938935.1. Classification (GTDB taxonomy): domain Bacteria; phylum Verrucomicrobiota; class Verrucomicrobiia; order Opitutales; family Opitutaceae; genus Tous-C4FEB. Next base: position 1,678 of record CAJAFD010000270.1, on the reverse strand, counting down.
CTCCTGAAATCACCTTCGTCACCCGCGACGCCATCGACCGCTCCGACGAAGCCTACGCCGATTAAAGCCCCGCCCGCGCCCCACCCCGCCCGCGCCCCTCCATCACACCACCAAACGTGAGCACCAAAACCAGTGTCACCTAATAGGTGACACTTTAAAACCAAAGCCCCCAGTTCAAAACGCTAAAATCATAGGGCGCTTTTGGTTTTAGGAATCAGTTTTTTTGAACCAAATAAAGTGTCACCCATTAGGTGACACTTTTATGATCAATCTAGGGCGCGGAGTTGACGCTGCGTACGCGTTGCATCGACTTCTGCGGTTAAACCCACTCAGTTTCTCGTCGTGCCTTCTGCTGAATCCTCGCTCTCTCCCCTCCTCGCCTTCGGCGCCCACCCGGACGATATCGAATTCGGCGCCGGCGGTATCATCGCCCTCGAAACCGCCGCCGGTCGTCCTGTACATTTCGTCGTCTGCTCCCGCGGCGAAGCTGGAACCCACGGCACTCCCGCCCAACGCACCACTGAAGCCGAAAAAGCTGCCGCCCTCCTAGGTGCCACTCTGGAATTCATAGACCTCGGCGGCGACGCCCACTTTGTGCCTTCGCTCGCGCACTCGCTCACCCTCGCCGCGATCATTCGCCGCGTCCGCCCGAGTCTCGTCCTCGCCCCCACCGTCAACGAAAACCAACACCCCGATCACGCCGTCCTCGGGAAAATCGTCCGCAACGCCGCCCGCCTCGCCCGCTACGGCGGTCTCGCCGAATTACGCGCCACGCCCGCGCACGCGATCAATACCCTGCTCCACTACGCAATCACCTCCGACGCCGAAGCCCGCGATGCGTCGCCCGTGCTCGTTGACGTTTCCAGTGTCGTTTCCACTTGGACCGCCGCGATGGCTGCCCACGCCTCGCAAGCTGCCACGCGCGACTACGTCGAACTCCAGCTCACCCGCGCGCGCTTCCACGGCCTGCGTGCCGGCGTCGCTCAAGCCATCCCGCTCTGGCCCGCCGATCCGCTCGTCGTTAACTCCCTCGCCGTGCTCAGTCACACCGCGCGCCGGTTCTAAAACACCATGGCCGATTCAGCCCCGCTCAAAATCGGCATCACCTGCTACCCCAGCGTCGGCGGCAGCGGCATCCTCGCCACGACCCTCGGCGAGGAACTCGCCGCCCGCGGCCACGAGGTTCACTTCATCAGCTACGAGCGCCCTTTTCGCCTCCCCGCTGACACCGCGCGCATCCACTTTCATCCGGTCGAGATCAACAGCTACGGTCTCTTCAAATATCCCGATTACACGCTGCCGCTCTCCGTGAAACTCGCGGAGGTTTCCCGCGACCACGGGCTCGATCTGATCCACGCGCACTACGCCGTGCCGCACGCGACCGCCGCGCTTCTCGCGCGCGACATGCTCCCCGAGCATCGACGCCCCAAAGTCGTCACCACGCTCCACGGCACTGACACCACCTTGCTCGGCCGCGACGCTGGCTACGGCCCTGCCATCCGCCACGCCCTCGAAGCCGCTGATGGCGTCACGACCGTCTCGGCATTTCTGCGCGCCGAAACGCAACGTCTCATCGGCGTCAAACGCCCGATCGAGGTCATCCATAATTTCTTCACGCCCCGCCCGCCCGCGCGCACCCGCGCCGCCGTCCGCCGCGAACTCGGCGTCGCCGACGACG
>CAJAFD010000269.1 GCA_903938935.1 uncultured Opitutia bacterium | reverse complement strand
GAATAATTCTAAGTATTTGGCGGGATTTCCGGGTGTGACGACTACGACACAAAGTGTTGCAAAACAGTACATTGTATTAGTTTCAACACTGACCACATGCCTCCCGTTGTGAATAAGTTTTTGGCGTCGATTCCGCTCTTCACGGGCTGGGGGTTTTCTCTGGGGATACTTTTGGTCAGCTCTTGGGGTGAACTCCGGGCCCAAGCCGCGCCCGACGCCGGCAGTCTGCTTAATCAGATTCAGCGGAGTTTCCCGGCGCCCCGTCTCCCGGAAGTCGGCCCGCCCGCGCCCCCGCTCAAGATTGAGATCAGCGAGCCGAAAGGACCGACGGTCACGGTGAAGGCGTTCGGCTTCCTGGGTAACCTGCTGATCCCCGCCGAACAGCTCGCGCCGTTGCTCGCGAAGTATGTCGGCCGACCGCTCAGCTTCGAGGAGCTGCGCAACGCCGCCGCGGAGATCTCGCTGTATTACCGCTCCCAAGGCTACGTCGCCACGGTCTCCGTCCCGAAGCAGGAAGTCTCCGACGGCATCGTCCTCTTCCGTGTGTTCGAATCGCGTTTCGGCGGCGTGACCCTCGATCCCGCTTCCGACGGCCGCATCTCTCCCGAACTGCTCAAGCAGATCATCACGAACGCGATGATCCCAGGCGCGCCGACGGACATGCGCCTCCTCGATCGCGGTCTGCTGCTCGCCGGCGACCTGCCCGGCGCGTCCGTCACGGGCGGCCTCTCCGCCGGCACCGAAGAGGGCCGCAGCGACCTCGTGCTGCTTTCGCGCAAGACGCCGCTGTGGTCCGGCTCGGTGAGCGCCGACAACGCGGGCGCCCGTTCGACCGGCGCACCGCGCGCCCTCGCCAGCGTCGCGCTCGCCTCGCCGCTGGGCCAGGGCGAGCAGTTCACGGCGGATCTTCTCAAGTCGGAAGGCGCGCGCTTCGGTCGCCTCGGCGCGGCCATGCCGGTCGGCTCCGAGGGCTCGCGCGTCTCGCTCGGCGCCAGCCGCATGGATTACGATCTCGTCTCGCCGGACTTCGTCGCCGCGCGTCTCGCCGGCGAGTCCACCTCCTGGACCGCCGACTACGTGCGTCCGCTCGCGCGCAGCCGCGTGTTCAACGTCAACTTCACCGCGGGCCTGGATTCGAAGGCCTTCCGCAACACCGCGGCCGGCGCGGTCGTGAGCGATTACGAGATCCGCTCCGCGTCGGCCGGCTTCAACGCCAACTTGTACGACGGCTTCCTCGGCGGCGGCGTCACATCCGCCAACCTGCAGTGGACCGTCGGTGAGCTCGACCTCGGCGGTTCGCCGAACCAGGCCGGCGTCGCGGCCTCGACGCGCGCCGAAGGACGTTTCCAAAAACTCCGCCTCGGACTCTCCCGCACGCAGAATGTCGCCGAGAGCCTCGTGCTCGTCGCCTCGTTCAACGGCCAGCTGGCCTCCAAGAACCTTGACTCCGCCGAGAAGCTCTTCGCCGGCGGCGTCGGCGGCGTGCGCGCCTACCCGGTCAACGAAGGCGCGGGCGACGAAGGTTACATCGCCGCGCTCGAGACGCGCTGGCAGTTCGCCTCGAGCTGGCAGGCCATCGCCTTCGTCGACCACGCGCGCATGCGCGTCAATGCCGACAACGCGATCAATGGCGCGGCCCCGATCAACTATCTTTCCTACTGACTTACTGGCCACTCTAGGTGAGCAGTCCGGATGGCGCCTGTGGGCGGTTTACAAAACTAGGCCGAATCGGCTTGTTTGTAAACTAGGCCGGTCGCGGCCGAGCAGGGATGCTCAGCCCGACCTAGGGCAGAGGGTAGGGCGGGCTCTCCGAGCCTGCCGTTAGGCCGATCGAGATTCGAAGCTCTCTTGGCGAACGGACGCGACGCAGTCGCGCCCCTACCAGCGCGGCGGAGCCGCGAGGGGACATGCTGGCATGGTGACATGGGGGCACGGGGAGATGGCATCGGAAACGAGCCAGCATCAACTAGGGCAGCACGCGGTGCTGCCCCTACCTAAGGACAGGCGGATGCGATGTCATCGCATCCCT
>CAJAFD010000268.1 GCA_903938935.1 uncultured Opitutia bacterium | reverse complement strand
GATGAGCAGACGATCCGTTGGGGTCGTTTTGTTGCCGAAAAAATCGAACTCAATCGGCGGCGAGGGCAGATCGAGTTGAATCAAATCGCGAATCGGGCCACGGGAAAATATCGCGAGACCCAATCCAAAAGGTAACTCGCGTGGATCCGCTTTCGGGTAAGCGAAACAGCTTTGATACTCGGGGAGTTCGGCGCGGAGCCAGGTGAAATTGGGCGGAGGTTGAAGCTGAAGGCCGCCGGGTTGGGCGTGTTCGACTTCTTGGAGCAAAATCACGTCGGCATCGTGGCGGCGGATTTCGGCCAAGGTGGCCGCGAGATCGATCGTCACGCGATCAGCATCGCCCGCGTCCCAAAGCTGGCCGAACTGCATGTTAAATTGAAGGACGCGAAAACGGCTCATCGGGATTGCCACGATCTATTTTGGCGTGGACACAGGAGCAGATCCGGCCGGCGTGACGGCGGGAGCTCCGGTCGGGGTGGCGACGTTGCGACGAAAAATAAAGCGATTGATGCGAGCGTTGGCCGCGGGATCGGCGGCGGTGAAGCGGCCTTGGTGCGTCAACGTGTCGGCCGAGACGTTGGTGCGGTAGCGCTCCACGAGCTTGGGTTTTTCGTGCTCGGTGTCGGGCTGATATTTGGAAGGTCGGTGATCGTAGGTGTTAAGCTCCGGCTTCTTGAATTCAGGGCGATGTGAGTCGGGCGTGATGAGATTTTTTTCGCGCGTCTCGTTGATATCAGTCGGAGCGCGCCGCTCGGCGGCCGGGGTGCTGGCTTGGGGCACGACGTTGGGCGTGACGCGGCGCTCTTGCAGCGTGGCGTTGGTCTCGGGCGTTTTTTTAGAAGGTGTGACGGTCGCAGCGGGCGCGAAGGGAGTGTTGCGCTCGGCGTATTCGACTTTGGCGGCGTCGGCCGCGTGCGCGGATGAAAGACAGGCCAGCGCTAAAACGAAGCAGAATGCGTGGCTAGTTTTCATCGAACGAGAGCGTGGCGAACGCGCGGGCTATTCCGGTTCGGCGGTGCCTTCGACCACCCAAGAGCGGGCTTCGGGTACTTGCACAAAGAACGCGCGGAGGGCGGCGGAGAGGTGATCAGCGTAGCGAAAGTGCGCGCCCATGCCGGTGCGCAGTTCGGCTTCGTAAATGAATTTGTCGCCGTGGGTGCTGTGTTCGAAGGGCGTCTGGGCGCCGAGCAGCAGCGAGTAAACGTAAGTCGCCGAGCCGCGTTGCATGAGCTCGCGGGTGAGCGCGAGTTGATCGGCAAGGAGCGTGGCGTGGGCGGCGTGCGTGATCTCGGACGGGAGATAAAAACCGGCTTGGATCATCGGCGTGTAGCGGTGGCCGGTGCGGTGGCGGTTGAGATCGCGGAGCTCGGCAATGGCCATGTTGTTCCAAGCGAAACTCACGCGCATGCGGCGGGTGGCGGTGCCTTGTTGGGCGTAGCGGTTACCGCGATGATTGAGGGCTTCGGCGACGGATTGCGTCTCGGCGAGAAACGGCGCGGTGGCGCGATCGACGTGTACCCAAACTTCGTCGGCGAGCGGAGCGGCCGAGAGGCGGGCAAGGCCGAGCGAGAGCGACGCGGCGAGGTCTTGGCGGGATTGTTCCTCGTAGGATTTTTCGGCGAAGCTGTGACGCGTGAGGCGCGGGGATTGTTTGACGAGTTCGGCGCGGATGAGCGCGGCGGCAGCGCGGGCTTCGGGGTGCGGAAGCGAGTCGAGGTGTTTCACCGTGACGGCCCACATGCGCGAAGTCTGGACGAGGCCGAGGTTGGTGCGCGTGGCGAGCGGGATAAAATAACGGGCGCGATCGAGGGCGTAATTTTTGCGCAGGCGCGTGACGACGGCGGGTTTGGCGTCGGGCGGGAGGCGCACGAGATCGGGTTGGGCGACGGCGAGCGCGTCGAGGCGGGCGTATTCGGCGTGATAGGCGGCAAAGGAACGCGCGACAATATCGCGCCAACGCGGTGCGAGATCGGCGGGGATGCCAAGTTCTTCCGCGGTGGGGACGTTGGCGGCGTCCATCGTGATGTAGCGCGTGGAGGATTCCTGGCCGTCGGCCATTTGCGCGATTTCGAAAATTTTATAGGCGAGCCACATCGAGACGCCGTCGAGGGCGATGGCGAGACCGCCGGTGAGGCCGCCGATGGACGCGTGGCCGTAATCGACGAATTTAAGGATGCGGTCGATGGAGGCCTCGGGGTTGGCGAGGTCGACCTTGGCCATGATGGCATCGAGGCCCTCGTTGCTACGCGAGTAGCGCGCGAGGACGGAGGCAAGCAACTCGGGCGTGACCTTGGGAAGATCGGCAGCGGTCGGAGGTGGGACGAGGGCGAGGCCGGTGACTTTCATGCGCGAGCCCATAGGCGCAAAGCGGGGTGAAAAGAGCAAGCCGCAGAAATCAGCTGGAACCAGTTTCTAGGCGTGAGTCGCGCTGGAGCTGGAAGGGAGTAAAATAAATCCCGTGGCGAGGTCGCCGAGGATTTCGCTGCGGGCGCCGTGGTGGTGCACGTGCCAAAGGGCAAGCAGCGCGCAGAAGAGCGCGTCGGTGCGGTCTTCGACGGCTTTGCTCCACGGGGCGGCGAGGAGCGCGGGCGTGTCGGCGTCGAGGGCCAGAAAGGGAAAATCGGCGGCAAGCAAGGCACGGAGGAGACGTTGCAGGCGGCGAAATTCACGGCGGCGGGCGGCGACCGGGCCTTTTTTATATTTGATGATGCGCGGGAGCCGAAAGATTCGGACCATCGCCGGGTGCGGGTAAACCTCCGCGGCGAGACGCGGCGCGGAGCCTTGCCAGCCGGCGACAAAGCCCAAGTCGGTCGCGAGGCGCGCCAGGACGCGCGGCGGACGCGGGCATTGCGTGAGGTTGGCGGGGTGGCAGGCGGCGTGTTCGCGGTGAAAAAGCGTGTGAGTAAGCCGATCCACTGGGCGGGCGCCGGTGCGGTTCGGGCACACAATAGGCGCGTCGATGGCAGCGAAGGCCGGTTCGTCGGGTTGCAGGTGGGGCGCTATCGCGGCGATCAGCGCGGCGTCGCCGTGCGGGTAAGCATAGCCGAGGAGGCGGGCGCGACGGCGGGCGTAGCGGATGAGGCAGACGCCGTCGGAATTTTTTTCGCCCCACGCCAGATCGAGGCCGATCAAGAGCATGGCGGCGACAAACGAAACTCAGCGGGCCGAAAGCCAGACGCCGAGCGGGCCTTGGTAAAAACCGAGGACGACGACGGCGAGCGCGAGCGCACTAAGAGCGAAGCCCGTGACGAAATCAACCGGCGTACGCGCGGGGTGCGCAGGCGCGTCGGCGGACTTACCCCACGTCTCGAAGAAGGCGGCTTTGATCCAACCGAAATAATAATAAATCGAAACGACGACACCGATGACCGCGATGGCGAGCAGGCCGTAGAGGCCGGCTTGGAAGGCCGCGATGAAGATGAAGAGTTTGCCCATGAATCCGACGAGCGGCGGAATACCCGCGAGCGAGCCGAGGCCGAGGGCGAGCACGAGCGCGAGGAACGGACGGTCCTTGGCGAGGCCGGCGTAGTGATCGAGTTCTTGATCGGCGTCGTTGGCGCCAGCGACGTGGGCCATCACGCCAAACACGGCGAACGAGGCGAGCAAGTAGGCGAAGAGGTAGAAATAAATCGCACCGACCGCCATCGGGGCGCGACTCACGGCGGCGACGCCGAGCAACAGGAAGCCGGCGTGGGAAACACCGGAGAGACCGATGAGACGTTTGACGTTGTGCTGCGTGAGCGCGGCGAAGTTGCCGAACAAGAGCGTGGTCGCGGCGAAGAACGTGAGGACCGGTGCGACCAGCCAAGCGTAGCTGGCGAAGACCGTGCCCGCGAGCGCGAGCAGCGCGGTGAAACCAACCGCTTTGGACGAGACGGCGAGGAACGCGGTCACGGGCGTGGGCGCGCCTTGATAAACATCGGGCACCCAAATCTGGAAGGGGAACGCGCCGATTTTAAACGCGACGCCGGCGAGCACGAGGACGATGCCGATGCTGGCGAGAAAGTTGTGCGGGTTAGCGGCGAGGAACGCGGCGAGTTGGCCGTAGTGCATGCTCTGCGCGGTGTGCGCAGGGAGCGCAGGGTTGCCGGCGACTCCATAGAGAAGCACGATGCCGAAGAGCATGAGCGACGAGCTGAGCGCGCCCATCACGAGGTACTTGAGGCCGGCTTCAAGCGTGAGCGAGGTGCGGTAGTAACTGACCAAAATGTAGAGACCGATGGTGACCGTCTCGAGCGCGACGAAGAACAAAACAAGGTGATTGGACTGCGCGAGGAGCATCATCGCGGCGGTGACTACGAGCACGATGTGATAAAATTCAACGCGCGGGAGCGTCTGTTTCGCGAGGCTCACCCGCGCGATTACGCACACCATAATCGCGGCGAGCAAAAAGAACACGCGCATGACCTGGCCACCGTGCGTGTGGACGAGCAGGCCGTTGAAAGTCTCTTGATTGAGATAAGCAGACGGAGCGTTGAACAGCACCCCGCCAAGAATAGTCACGAGGCCGACGAGGGCGGCTACCGGCACGATGCGGCCGTGTTCCTTGGGGAACAGGAGCTCGATGACGAGCAGCACAAGAGCGAGGCCGCCGAGGAGAATCTCGGGGGTGATGGCGCCCCAGAGGTTGCGGCTGGCGAGGGTTTGAAGGACCGAAATATCCATTGCGGTGAGGCGTTACTTGACGGCGCCGACCTGCGCGGCGGGCGCGGGCGTGAGCGTAGCGTCGAGGGCGGTGGAGAGGGACTTCGGCCAGAAGCCGATGAACATGAGAGCAGCGAGAAGGATCAGGGCCGGGAGACGTTCGCTCCAGCGGAGGTCGGAGACCGGATGCTCGGCGGCGATCTTGGCGAACTCCGGCGTAGCAGGACCAAAGAAAACGCGGGCCGCGGCGCGCAGGCCGTACACCGCGGAGATCACGACGCCGGCGACGGCGAGGATGGTGATGAGCGGAGAAAATTTCCAAAGCGCGACGAAGATGGTGAGTTCGCCCCAGAAGTTCGCGAAGCCAGGAAGGCCGATGCCGGCAAACGTCGCGGCGACGAAGAGCGCGGACAAGACCGGGGCCTTTTGCGCGAGGCCGCCCATCTCATCGAGTGCGAAGGTGTGGGTGCGGTGATAAACGCTCGTGGTGAGCAAGAACATCAGCGCGACTGATAGCCCGTGCGCGACCATGAGCAACACGACACCACCGACCCCGAGGGTCGAACCCGCAGCGATGCCGAGGAACGCATAGCCCATGTGCATCACGGAGCTGTAACCGACCATCTGCTTGAGGTCGCGTTGAGCGATGGTAACGAAGCCGATCACAAGGACGTTGCCGACGACGGCGAGCCAAGCGAGCGGGTGCGACCAGTGGATGAGACCGGCGGGCAGAAGTGGGAGCGCGATTTGGATGAGACCGTAAAGACCGAATTTTTTGAGCACACCAGCGTGTAGCATCGCGGCCGAACTCGGAGCGGCGCCATATCCGAGCGGAGCCCACGTGTGGAGCGGCCAGAGGGAAACGAGAATGCCGAAACCGAGCGCGAGGAGCCCGAAGATGTTGTGTTGCACCGTGACCTCGAGAGGTTGGGCGGCGATCACGCGGCGGAGTTCGATCAGGTCAAAGCTGTGGGCGCCGCTTTTAACATAGAGCGCGATCAGGCCGATGAGCGAAAGCATCGCGCCGAGCGTGAGGTAGATCGTGAGCTTCATGGCCGCGTAGTTGCGGTCGCGGCCACCCCAGATGCCGACCATGATAAACGTCGGGATGAGAGCGAGTTCGTGGAAAAAATAGAAGAAGAAGATATCCACGCTGGCGAACACGCCCATCAGGCCACCTTGCATCACGAGCAAGAGCATGAGGTAGATTTTCAAGCGTTCGGCGCCCGACTGGATGGCGTAAAGGCCGGCGGCGAAACCGACGATACCGGCGAGCACGAAGAGCGGGAGCGAAATACCGTTGAGACCGAGCTTCAGGCCAATGCCGAGGCCGTCCAAGCCCGTGGAATACGACGTGAGGAACGCGTACCCGTGCGTCTGCGCAGCGGTGCCGTAGTAAAACCAGACGTGCAGCGCGAGCAGCAGCGGCAAGCCGAAGCCGACGTAGGCGAGCTTCACGGAGAAGCGCTTGGGCAGTCCGCACGCGATGGCCAACGCGACGGCGAGCGGCGCGAAGATGGCGGCGAGGAGAGGATCGAAAGGCAGAGTGCTCATCGCAGGATCAGAAATTGAAGGTCGCGTAGATCCAGAGGATCACGATGCCGAGCAGGAACCAGTAAACGTAAACGTTGAGACGACCGACATGGAGCGCACGGGCCCCGAGGCCGACCAATCCAACGATGCCGGCCAGGCCACGAACGATGAGGCCGGCGAGGAAGATTTGCTCGAGGAAATTAAGGAAGAGGGCGAAGCGTTGCTGAACTTTCGCGACGTAGTACTCGTAACCGCGGTCGAAGGAAAGCTGCAGACCCGTGAGCGCCCCAAAGAGGCCGGGAGATTTTTGCTGGAGCGAATCCGTCGCCGTGGAGCCGTAAAGCGCGAGCGAAGCCCCCGCGCCAAGCACCATGACCGCAAGACTCGTGAGGAGGATCACGGTGTGATCGGAACCGTGCGCCTCAGGGATGAGATCGAACACGCCGGAAAACACATCGGGATAAATCCCCGTGTAGCCACCGATCACCGTGAGGATCGCGAGCACGAGGAGCGGGGCCGTGAGCGTGAGTCCACCTTCATGCGCGTGCGACGCGGCATCGGAGCGCGGAGCGCCGAGGAAGGTGATTTTCCAGAGGCGTACCATATAGAGCGAAGTGAGAACTGCCGTAAGGGCGAGGACCGCGAAGACGGCTTTGTTGTTGGCGAAGGCGAGGTAGAGAATCGCGTCTTTGGAGAAGAAGCCGGCGAGGAACGGGAAACCGATGATCGCCGCCACGCCCAGCGTAAAGGTGACGAAGGTGAACGGCATTTTCTTCGCGAGGCCGCCCATGCGGAAGATGTTTTGTTCGTGATGACAGCCGTGAATAACGGAGCCAGAACCGAGGAACATCAGGGCCTTGAAGAAGGCGTGCGTGGTGAGGTGGAACATCGCAGCGCCGACGCCAGCAGCGAGGACGACCGTATGCGTATCCGCGCCGTGAGCGTGCGAAACAGTCAAAGAGCCGAGGCCGAACGCCGCGACCATGTAGCCGAGCTGAGAGAGCGTGGAGTACGCCAACACTTTTTTGATGTCGCTCTGGACGATAGCGCAGAGGGCGGCGTAAAGCGCGGTCGCGGTGCCGGTCCACATGATAACGGTGAGCGCATCGGGCACCATGAGGACGTTGATGCGGCACAGCATGTAAATACCGGCGGCGACCATCGTGGCGGCGTGGATGAGAGCGGAGACGGGCGTCGGGCCTTCCATGGCGTCGGGGAGCCAGACTTGGAGGGGAAGCTGGGCGGACTTGCCGACCGCGCCGCAGAACAGGAGCAACGGAATCGCGGTGCTGATGACGAGGGCGTGCGTGTCGGCCTTGGTGGCGAGCTCGGTGAAGTTAACGGTGCCGTTGGCCCAGTAACACATCACGATGCCGAGGAGGAAACCGAAGTCGCCCACGCGGTTAGCGATGAAGGCTTTCTTGGACGCGGCGGCGGGCGCGGCGTTTTCGTGCCAGTGGTTGATGAGCAAGTAGGAGCTAAAACCGACGAGCTCCCAGAAAATGAACATCATGAAAAGATTGTCGGCGAACACGATGCCGAGCATCGAAAACATGAAGATCGAGAGGCCGCCGAAGTAGCGGGCTTTGGCCGCGTCTTCGTGCATGTAGCCGAGCGAGAAGACGTGAACGCAGAGGCCGACGATACCGACGATCACCAACATCAGCGCGGCGAGGTCATCGAACTTGAAGCCGATCGAGAGGGCGAAGTTGCCTAAGCGGAGCCACTCATAGGATTCGCTGAAGCGCGAATTATTGAGCGCAAGGAGAAGGGCGAAGCCTGCGATCGCGGCCGCGGTAGCCGTCGATAAAATCGAGGCGATGCCACCGGAGCGGCGCAGGAAAAGCGCAATCACCGCCGCCGAGGCGAGCGGAAGCAGCAAAACAAGGAGAGCGTGCTGGAGCATGGTCATCGGCGTCAGTTCTTCAGGGTGTCGAGCTGGTCAATCTGCACCGTGTGGCGGCGGCGGAAGAGCGCGACGATGATGGCGAGACCGACGGCGACCTCAGCGGCCGCGACGGTGAGGATGAAGAAGACAAAGACGTTGCCATCCATCGTGCCGTTGACGCGCGAAAAGGCGACGAGCGCGAGCGTCGAAGCGATGAGCATGAGCTCGAGGCTCATGAAGACGATCAAGGTGTTGCGACGGATGAGCACGCCGAAGAAGCCGATGGCGAAGAGCACGGCGCTGACGATCACGTAGGCGTTGAGACTGGCGGTCATCATGGGGCGTCCTCCGTGATTTCGTGTTTCTTACTCAGCACGATCACCCCGAGCATCGAGATCAGGAGGAGGAAACCGATGATCTGCACGGGCAACAAGTAGGTCGTGAACAATTGGTAAGCGTAGAGTTTCAGTTGCGCGCCGCCGGCGACACTCACGGGGGGCGAACTCACAATCTGGCCTTTCAAAGCGACGCTACCGATACCGGCGAGCAAGAGCGCGAAGGCGACAAAGCCCGCGATGGTGCGAATGCCGCGAAGACCGAAGGTTTCTTTACCCTGCACGTCGAGCAACATGACGATAAACAAAAACAACGCGGCGACCGCGCCCGCGTACACCAGCAGCAGCACGAAGGCCAACAGGTAAGCGTCGAGCTGGACGAAAAGTCCGGCGACGCCGACGAGGCAAAGGATGAGACAGATGGACGCGTTGACGGCGTTCTTGTTCACGACGACGCCCACGGCGCAGAGCACCGTGAAGATCGCGAAAAGCAGGAAGAGGAATTGGGCCATGTCGGTCGGGTCGGGCTTAAAAAAGTTTCGTGATGAAGGCGGAGCGAAGGACGGGCAACGGTGGATTAGTGGGCGTTGCCGTGTTCTTCGGCGGCTTTTTTCTTATCCCATTTATGGTGGGCGTCGGGCAACGTGCCGCCGAGTTCGTAGAGGCGATCTTTATGGTTCACCATCTCGGCGCGGGTGTAGCCGGACATCGAAAATTGGTTCTGCAGGAAGATCGCTTCCTCGGGGCAAACTTCCTGACACAGGCCGCAGTAAATGCAGCGCAACATGTCGATGTCGAACGCTTGTGGACCTTTCTCGACGTGCGCGCGATCCGCTTGGTCGGCGGGAATTTCGCCTGCGGTGATGCGGATGGCTTTCGGCGGGCAGACAAATTCGCAGAGCTGGCAGGAAACGCATTTCTCGCGGCCGTTGGGGTCCTTCACCAGCGTCGGGACGCCACGGTAACCGACGGGGATCGCCGGACGTTGCTCAGGATACTCGAGCGTTTTCTTCGGCGCGATGAGGTGCTTGAAAGTCGTCTTCAACCCGCCGGCGATCTGCGGGAGATAGGTGCGCTCGAGAAAGGTGAGCGGCTTGCGTTCGACGGTGATGACGGCCATGGCGCGGTTCGGTTGAAAATTACTTTTGGATCAACGCGATCGCGATCGCGTAGAAGAGGAGATTGGCGATGGAGAGCGGCAGCAATTTCTGCCAGCCGATCTTCATGACTTGGTCGTAGCGGAAACGCGGGAGCGTCCAGCGCACCCACATGAAGAAAAAGATCATCGCGAGCACCTTGCCCATGAAGATGGCGATGGACAAAATCCCGACAAACAGCGGCGCGTGCGCGAACGGCAGGAACGTGCCGAGGAAATCCACGGCCGTCGCGAGCGAGACCCAGGGGAGCGGATTCCAACCGCCGCCGAAGAGCAGCATGAACACGCCCGAGCCCACGATCATGTGCGAATACTCCGCGACGAAAAACAGACCCCATTTAAACGCGCCGTATTCCGTATGAAAACTACCGACGAGATCGGACTCGGATTCGACGGTGTCGAACGGTTGGCGATTCGTTTCCGCGAAGAGCGCGACGAGAAAAATAAAAGCCGAGATCGGCATCAGAAAACCAAACCACATGCCGCCGAGAAAACCGGATTGGCTTTGAAACTCGACGACGCGGGCGAAGCCCATCGTGCCTTCGGTGCCGGGCGCGTTGACCCAAAGAAACACCGGGAGCACGGCGAGCGTCATCGAAAGTTCGTACGAGATGAGCTGCGCCGAGGCGCGCACGCTGCCGAGAAACGGGTATTTGGAATTGGAGGCCCAACCCGCGAGAATCGCGGAGTAAACCCCGAGCGACGACACCGCGAACACGGCCAACATGCCGATATCAAACGGCGCCAACCCGAGCGGGATCAGTTTGCCGGCTCCATCAAAATAAGCGCCGAATGGCACCGCGACGACGGTCGTGAGCGCGGGAATCATCGCGACGATGGGCGCGAGCACGAAGTAGAATTTGTTCACATGCCCGGGCAGTGAATCTTCCTTGAACAACATCTTGCCGCCGTCGGCCATGACGTGAAACACGCCGAGCCGTTGGAGGAATTTACCGAAGAACGGAATCCACGCGACCCACGGCACGACGGCGCGATTGGGGCCGGGGCGATCTTGAATCCAGGCGGCGACCTTACGCTCGGCCATCGAACACGCGCCGGCGATCGGGAAGATCACCATGATCACGGCGAGGCCTTGCAAAATCAGGCGGATGACGAGCGGGATTTCGAAGTAGAAGTCGAACATGGCGGCGCTTCGGTTCAGGCGGTCGCAGCGGCAACGGCGGGTTGCGCGGGTTTATAGTGGAGCGTCTCGCCTTCAACGAAGGGCAACGCGGCAAACGGCGTGGCATCGAGCACCAAGCCGGTCTCGGGGAGATTGGCGAAGGTCATCGTCGCGAGCGCGGGGACTTCGGTGGCGATGACTTTCCAGAGCGCGGCGATGTCAGCGGGAAGCGCGGCTCCACCGGCGGCGGCGACCAACTGGGCGAGGACGACGAGGTCGTCGGTCGCGCCGGCGGCAGCGGGAACGGCTTTGAGCGTTTTCTGGATGCGGAACTGTTGATTCACAAACGTGCCGCTCTTTTCGAACACGGTGAGCGTCGGGAACACGACTTTCGCGGCGGCGCTGGTGGCATTGGCGTGCGCGCCGAGGTAAACGATGGAAACGTTCGCAAGTTGCGCGGCGGTGAGGCCGGCGGCGGTGAGGTCTTCGTTGATGGCGACGACGACTTTGATTTTGCCGGCGTCGATCTGCGCGGCGAGGTCGGTGAGTTGCGGCGCGGGCAACGTCTTGATGAGGCCGGTGACGAGAGCGCCGCGGACGTTGGGGTTGCGGTCGGCGGAGACGAGGAGCTTGTCGCCCTGCCCTACTCGGCTGACGAGTTGCGCGGAGGCTTTCAGCGCGGTGGCGAGGTGGCGGGTGAGGAATTGTTCTTCGACCGTGCTGCGACCGGAGCCGACGCCGGCGTTGGCGCCGGGGGCGGATTGGAAGCGCGCGGCCGCGCGAGCGACGAGGGCTTCAGTGGTCTCGGTGGCGGCGAGGCGATCGGCGGCTTTGACGGCTTTGTAAAGGACGCGGGCGCTGTCGGCGAGCCAGGTGTCGTTCACCTCGTCGTTGCGGCGCGGGGTGATGCGGTAGATCGTGCCTTCGCGGGACCAGACAACGGTGTTGGCGCCGACGGAGGATTCGGTGTCGATGGCGTTGGTCTGCTTAAGAAACCACACGCGCATCTTGAAGCGGAAATCGGTGCTGGTGAGCGCGCCGACGGGACAGATGTCGACGGTGTTGAGCGAGTAATTGTTCTCGAGTTTCTTGCCCGGATAGCACGTGAGCGTCGAGTAGCTGCCGCGATCGACGAAGCCGAGGACGTCGTCTTTGGCGATTTCTTTGGAGAAACGGATGCAGCGGGAGCAGAGGATGCAGCGCTCGTCGTCGAGGGTGACACGGGGCCCGAGTTGGGTGCGCTTGGGTTTGACGTTTTTCTGTTCGACGAAGCGGGAGTAGCCGCGGCCGTAACCGGTGGCTTGTTCCTGGAGTTTGCATTCGCCGGCTTGATCGCAGATAGGGCAATCGAGCGGGTGATTAATGAGGAGGAATTCCATGACGCCTTCGCGGGCGTCTTTGACCATGGGGGAGGTCGTCTTGACGTGGAGGCCGGGGGAGACGTTGGTGCCGCAGCCGATCTGGGGGCGCGGGATCCAATTAATCTTCTGCTTGCCGGTGGCTGGGTCCATGATCGGCGCCTTGGTGGCGGGATCGACGGCGGGCATGCCCATTTCGATGAGGCACATGCGGCAATTGCCCACGACCGAGAGTTTCGGGTGGTAGCAATAATGCGGCACGTCGACGTTCACCAGGCGGGCGGCCTCGATGACGTTGGTGCCTTTCGGCACGGCGATCTCCTGGCCGTCGATGTTGACGGTGACGAGGTCGGGTTGGGCGGGAGCGATCATCGGGACGGGAGAGGGTTAAACGAGCGCGACCGCGTCGGCGGGTTTCGCGGTCTTTTTGGTCTCGGGATACTGTTTAAATTCGTCGCCAAATTTGGCGATGAAGCTCTGGGTCGGCCACGAGCAGGCTTCGCCGAAGGCGCAGATGGTGCGGCCGGGAATCTGGTCGGCGACGCTCTTGAGGAGCGCGGCGTCTTCGTTGCGCGCTTGGCCGTGGACCATGCGCGTGGTGATTTTTTTCATCCAGAGCGAGCCTTCGCGGCAGGGCGTGCATTGGCCGCAGCTTTCGTGGGAGTAGAAAGCGTTAATGTTGGCGAGGGCTTCGACCATGTTGACGGTGTCGTCCATGACGATGACGCCGCCGGAGCCGCCCATCGTGCCGATCATGCCGAGCGAATCGAAATCCATGGGCACGTCTTCGACGCCCCAATCGTAGTCGACCAGCTCGGTGCCGACCTTGCGTTTGCCTTTAAAGCGTTCGCCGAAACGGAGGATTTTCGCGGAGGAACCGCCAGGGATGACGGCTTTGAATTTACGACCGGGCAGCGGGCCGCCGCAGACGTCGTTGAGCAGTTGGCCCATCGTGATCGTGCCGGCGGGGAACTCGTAGTAGCCGGGGCGTTGCACGTGACCGGAGACACAGAAGATGCGCGTGCCGGTGTTGCCGGGCGTGCCGATCTTGGCGTATTCGGCGCCGCCGTGTTCGGCGATGTACTTCACGTGGCAGAGCGTCTCGACGTTGTTCACGATCGTCGGGCACTGATAGAGGCCGAGGACGGCGGGGAAATACGGGGGCTTGATACGCGGGTTGGCGCGCTTGCCTTCGAGCGATTCGATGAGACCGGTCTCTTCGCCGCAGATGTAGGCGCCAGCGCCGCGGTGGACGAAAATTTCACAGGAATAGCCGGTGCCAAGGATGTTTGGACCGACGAAGTTGGCCGCGCGCGCTTCGGCGATGGCTTTTTCCAAAATGCGGGCACCGTGGGGCATCTCGCCGCGAATATAAATGTAAGCCTGCTTCACGTTGTTCGCGAAGCATGAGATCATCGTGCCCTCGATCAACTGATGCGGATCCTGGTGCATGATATAGCGATCCTT